>JAESRM010000199.1 GCA_016764635.1 Planctomycetota bacterium | reverse complement strand
TATAAATAATTGCCAAAAAAAACAATTAAAAAAATGAAAGCAAAAATAATATTTTTTTTAATAATTTTATTTTGAAAAAAAAGAAAGGGAATGCAAAAAAAAGTTATAGAAATCAAACTTAATGCATATGTGCCAATTAATGATAATATTTGTATAGATTCAACTGACCATGACCAAGTATATGATATTAAATTCCATGGGAAGCCTGTAAAAATCCAACTGCGGACCCATTCCATCACGGTCCAAGCCACAGCGAATAAAAGGATCCGCCCAAGAACTTTTGTCTCATCATTTTTGCCTCGCCACATAACATGTGCCAGCAAAGACGTGACCCCAATAAAAAGTCCCATAATGGCCGCTAAACCCGGTACTGCAATAGGGATCAACCAGCCGTGTTTATCCGCATGGACCAAAAACGCATTGGTCAGCCAATAAAGACCCCCACCAAAAAAACCGACCCCAAACCACCAACCGATCAGAAAAGCCGTGCAATTGCGCATTGAAATTGAGGGACAGGGTGCCTTTATTCGACGCACAGGATTGCCGCTCAATATTGTCCGGGGGCTTCTTGAAGGCCGGGATAGTCAATTCACCAATGTAGTGAAAATTGCCGAAGCCGTGGACATGGAATGCTATGTTGGGCCGCCGCGATCTGGCGGGCAGGGGGCAAGCGACGGCAATCAAAATGCTGAGCGGTTGGCGAGGCTGTTGGACACGTACATGTCGATCAAGTCTTCGGACGCGAAAGATGTGTTTGTTGAGATGTGTCAGGTGATGGCGGAGAAGAAACCAAAAATTGGTGGCCGGTCAAAACAACGCCGCTAAGTTTCTTCTAGGGCGTCCAGTGTGATCATCATTGAAATTGCCTTGAACGCCTTTTCGCGTTGCGTCTGATCTAGAGAGCTAATTAGTGCTTCAAGTGGTGGCTGTTGATAGCCGTYGTTTGAGGCATTTTCTTTGCGCGGTTTCGATGCTGTATCCAGCCTTATGAGCTGTGGAATACATCCACGGCTCAGGTAATGCCAGAGCGAGTCCGTTTCCGCCGTCTTGGTCGTACAAGGCCACCATCGGGGTCGTCTGGCTCGAGTACTGTGACCCCTTGTCGGTGACCACCATTTTGCGCCCTCTGAAGGACAAGTGCATGCCGCCAACCTTGTTCCACCAATGCCCATCAGGACGTCGCTTGATCGACGCAAGTACACGACCCTTGGCACTCAAACGAGCCAATTCCACATCGCCAGCCACCCAGCGGCTCCCCTCGTCCAATTCAAAGTGTACGGGGTACCAACTGTACCCGTCATGCAGGGTGATCGATGTTATCGGCTCTCCTCCTTTCGAGTACTGGAAGTGCCCTGAACGATCCCCATCCAAGTTCATGTGGATCTGGCCCTGCATGTCGATTGTCAGCTGAATACCACCCTTACCCCAGCTTTCCTTGTGGGATGGAAAAGGGCAAACGAAAAGCTCATCCCCCGTTGAGTCAAAACCGTGCCACAACTCCGTTTCTCCGTCCTGAATGAAGATGCGTCCCAAATGATCCACCCAGCTACGGTAGCCACTCTCCAGGGTGCCCACCTTGTACGCGTTCCCGAATACTTTGTCCGGGACACCTGAAAGTGAAACAGAATACAGCGCACGATCTGTTGCGCCCCACACCGAACCATTGGGCGCAACTTTGAAACCATCCAACGGCAGACCGCTGCCGTCCGCGACTCGAAGATCCAATTCACCCAATAGCTCCCCAGCGAGAGTGGTGTGCCACAACCGCCCCTTATCCGCGATCAGAACATTACCATCAGCGTCAAGCACGATCCTCTGGGGAAAGTCCGCCTCCTCGCCCCAGGACTCCGTCAAATTTACAAGGGACTGCACTTCCCCCTTCGAATTCAACTCCTGGTAGCCAACGAACCACTCCCTCGAAACTGGATAGGAGTAGGGAGGGTAGTCGTCGCTGGCAAAGCCACTCCCAAGGATCACCAATCCTCCGCTCCGTGTAACCTTCATGTCATCGACAGAAATGGCCATGCGATCAGGGTCATCCCCCACATCCAATTCGAAGCGCCACAAGTCACGGCCCTGCGAATCCACTGAAATCAACTCGATCTTGTGATCCGTATTTGCCTTTGCAAAAAATCCGCCGTCGGGCCTGGCTGCAAGAAGAAACAAATGATCGGGAGAGAAAGATTCAATGTGGGTTGAGGTCCCCGACAGCACATTCACTCTATTCACCCGGTCCCGGCCGTCCTTTGAATCCTGCACCACCGCAAACCACGTGTTGCCTGGACCATCAAACCAACTCAGATCCCCATATTCCATGGTGGGAAAGGGCAAGCAGACTTCGCGAACCACCGCGCCCTCCGCTGACAACCGAACATATGTCTGCTGATCACCATCCGTACGAATGAACTCGACATTGCCATCGTCTGTAAAACCAAACGTCTCCAGATCATGGATGGGGGACTCCTGCTCGGTTCGGACGATAGGTTTGAACTCAGTCTCGGAAAGTAGTTCAAGCGCAACCCGCGGGAGTTCCACGTCCGCAACCTCGGGACTGACCGGCTGCACGAAAGGAATCCGGCCCGCCTCAGCTACTTGCCACCCTTCCCCCACCTTCTCAATCGAAAACGTCACTTCCTCATTGGCCGTCGCCGACCAGATCGCGAACTGGCCCGGCACATCTACCGACCGAATAGCCCCAAGTTCCCGAACACGCTTCTCCAACCGGTCACTCGCGCCCCTGTCGTGCTCAACCGTGTAGTCCTTCGGCAGAACCAACTTCCACCAAGACTTGCCCTCACCATCCACCATCGAAAACACACCGCCCACAGGGTTCGGCCCTGCGCTTCGACCATCGTGCTCTACATTCCACCAGTGAATTAGGAACAACCCCAAACCATGAAGAGGCTCCACTTTTAGGGCACGCAGGGCTCCTGCGCCTTCCACTACCCCATTGGGAAGTTCCGGCACCCAATCAGGCAAGCGCTTTCCGGTAGACAAGTCGTAGGCCCAGAACGAACTCCGATCTGCGTTGTCATCCACAACCACCCTTATGAGAAGCAGATCCAGCGTCGAGTGCAAAACAACTCCATACGCCTTCGGCGTTCCCGCTGAGTGCATTTGCTTGCTCGGGACCCGCGCGATTCGATCATCCACAATTAGGCCGCCGCGAGAATCTACGACAAGCACATGGAAACCATCTACCGACGTATCGATATCCCCTTCCGACTCCGAGTAACTGAAGCCACCCACCTGCCCAACATCCGAGACACTCGCCCGCCACAGCGTTCGTTCGAATACTCGCTGCCAGAGCACTTTGCCTTCCAACCTCATGGTGCAAGTTGCGCTCCCTAAACCGTCACGCGCATTGGGATTCACGTTTAACACATACCGACCGGAAGGCGATCTATAGCTCTGGACCTGTGTGTAGGAAAAAACCGAATCCGCGCCTCCAGGCGGGTGTTGAGCTGCAAGCCCAAACGAACAAAGGGAAAGGAGCAGGACGGCAAGTCTAAAAACCATAGCGAGTGAAGGATGCGAGTCGCACGCCTACGGGAAACTCACATGCAAGGCATCGCTGAGGTTAGACGTGGATACACCGCCCACAATGTCGCGGTGCCWAAGTTGGAAGTGCCAGGTTTGGCCCGTAACTATTTGGCTTCCACCGAGTGGCAGGGTGCTGGGCACATCAAAACCAAATCCCTGGGTGGAGTTTCCAAACCAGCTGACGAAACGGCCCACCGAGTTGAAGTAACCGAGGGAGTTAAGAGTACTGCCAGCCGCGTTGTAGCGGCCAAGCTGCTCACCGGGTGCAAGCGACAAGCATAACTTGCCACTTCCAAGAGTAGTACCGGCTGAAGCGAAGGCACTCCCGATTAGGAAGTAGCCAACGGAGAAGGGCGGACCCTGGTTGGCTTCCAGGTGCAGCCCACTACCCGGTGAAGACCCTAAAACACCAGAGATCAAAGTCGGAAGCCCGGTAGAGTTGAGCTGCGGAACAGAGCAAGAGCTGCTGAACACACCGCACGTATCTCGCCCCTGAATGATCAGGTCATATGAATTGCAACCAAGCGAGGTGGGCGCCTCAATGCTCACCTTCACGGAGACCTCCATGTCCATTCCTGTGTCATTAGTCCAACTCAGGGACTCATTGTCCGTGACCGAAGTTGAAAGCAGCAAGGGAGTGAGGAAATTTGAAGTCCCGCAGCCGTTCCTGCCTTTTTCCTAGAGTCCGAGATCCACATTGCCCTCTGCATGTGTGAACAGGACGTCCAAATTCAGAGTAGCTCCAGCTCCGACGCAGAACCAATAAAAGTCCGCATCCGCGTAGCGCACCTGAAGGTTTGCATACGTGCCATCAACAAGACGTGTCGATGTTTGACAGCTATTGTTCGGCTCGAATGAATCGTCCACAAAGATCAAGCAAGAGTCAAAATATGAGTCTACGGTCAAATCATATGACGCGCAGCCAGGATCCGATTGATGGTCCCGAACGTACACCTCGATGACCAATTCCAAAGGCGTAGAACTCGGGTTGCTACCGTTGATCGATACCCCATTCCCCCCTAACAGCGGTGAACATTCCGAATGGAAGGCTCGCATCAACGCGGCGCCATACCCCCGGTCAATCGAGAATGAATAACTGCTATTCCTTGGGATGGTGACCGCGAAAAAATCCGAGTCGTCCACGCCAGTCCAAAGATTGACGTATGTGCCCGGCGCCAAAGGCAATGGCGTAGAGCAAGTGTCATTATCCTCCATGAAGTCATCAAATCCCGCTAAGCAAGGATCCAAGGTGACTGCAATATCCAACGAGTAATTTGCGCAAAGCTCAAGACCCTCGTAGTGATCCACAAAAGCCTCGAAGATGAGGGTCTGATTGCTGCCAGTGTCATTGGTATAGGAGAAATCCGCCCACGGGGCACTGAGCAGCGCGCAGGTTGAATCGAAAACCATAAAGTCCACATCCCCCATGGTCTGGCTCACGACAACATCCAGTCGATGGTTGATTGGGACCACAACCGAATAGAAGTCGCTGTCGATCGCTGTAGCCACCAAGTCGGAGTAATGACCTGGCACCATGGCCCGTGGAGCCGAGCAACCATCGTTGTCCTCAAACACATCGTCCGCGGCTGAAAGGCACGCATCGGATAGCTCGCTTACGGTCAGGTACAAGTGCGTGCCACCACCGCTGTAAACGCCGACCTGAACCAAGAAAGTGTCACCCGTCGTGACGCCCGAAAGCATGGCACCCGTACCCGTCTGAGCCGGGGAAAAACCCGCCACACAAGTGGCCGCACAGCCCACTCCCGAATACACCGCAACAGCCCCCAAGAAGGACGTCCCACTCGTATCAAACAAGAAATCCCCATCCGCTGTAGCCGTCCATTCGTAGAACGCATCGTTGCCCATTTGCAACCCGGGGCCACAAGTACCGGCCCCAAAAAAACCGGATGTCGAATGGCCTACCGCATTCGAAACCCAAGTCCCCACGCCCTGAATGGGAGTAGCACTCGAACAGTCATCCCCTTGAGCAAACGACCTAGGGGAAAGGAAAAAGATACTGACAAGAGCCAGGGTCAAAAAACGACACTGCATGGATAGTCACCTGAAAAAGTAGAATTGCCCGGGAGAGAGCTTTACGCGGCTTCAATAGACTTGGTGCAATTATGATAGCACAGGACCAGCTTAGGGTACTGCGAGCAGACAAGCTCGATCGATATAGGTTCGGGGCCAGCGGCATTGCAAAAGCAATACCGCTGGCCC
>JAESRM010000314.1 GCA_016764635.1 Planctomycetota bacterium | reverse complement strand
CACTCGTTCTCGGCTAGTCGAGGAAACAGGGCCGGGGGGATCTTGAGGAAGGACTCGGTCCTACGTGACCTCGAGCGCAGGGGGTGGGACACCACGCCCACGGACACCTTGGCTTGCAGGCCCGGCATCACGACGGGATCGGCCAGAATGCCATCCTCGAAGGACTGGATTTGGAGCTTGCTGAACACCTGCCGCTGCAAATCATGGATGTCCACCAGAGGATCTTGGGCCGTGCAATCAAACCCTCGGGGCAGCGCACGAATGTCGCCCACCGTGTCTCCGCCCACGGCCGCTAATAGGCCAAACAGGTCGTCCGAGGCGATGCCAAGCCCGCGGACAAGGCTCTGAAAGCGCAGGCCCTCGGGCAACAAGCCGGCGAAGAAGCTATGCAGGTTTGCACCGTGGACCTCGTAGGCCGCGGACCGCACCGGCATGGCAAACGACACGCACTTGTCAGGATCGCCCAGGTTGCAAGCCACATAGGAAGGCTCATATACGAAAGTGGCTCCCTGCGCTGTCCGCGCGAGGCGACCTAACCGGTGCAGCCCTCGAAACACGTCTAGTTCCTCCACCCGGGTCGCTGGCCCAACCGCCTGACTCATGGGGTCTCCTCACCCGTGACCGTTGGCGCCGAAAGCACATCACGACTCTCTTTCAGCTCCAGGCCCATGCCCAAAACCTCAAGCACTGCCAGCACCTTATCCAGTTGGACGGTGGCTTTGCCGTGCTCAAGCTCGTACAGGAATACGGGCCCCACCCCTGCCAAGTCGCAGGTCTGGACCTGGTTCAAACCCAGCTCCTTGCGGCGCATTCGAAGGGCTGCGCCCAATCGAATGCAATTCTGATTGTCTGCCATCTCACCTCCAATTCCAGCCCCAGGATTCCATGCGCACGCATGGATATGGAGGAGTTATCGGTTTAGAGGCTGTTTGGCTGTCCAAAATTCCATCCGAACGAATGGATCACCCATCGATTCCCCGATTTCGGGCTCCAACCGCCAATCCCTACTAAACCCCGTTATTCCATTCGAACGAATGGATTTTGAACTCCAAACTAACTCTTAGGCCCTGAAGCGCCTGCCCCGAAAGCCCCTTAAACCCCGCTCTTGAGCTTGGTCTTAGGCGCCCGCAAGGTTACGAAGACGCAAAACAACGAAAGGGCCAACCCGGTAAAGATCAACCTGTACCGCAGCAGTTCCGGCAGCAAGGGAGGAGAGGGCACCTGCTCCCATTCGGGTAGGGACTCCAAACGATATCGCATTGCAGCGGCCCGGGCCTCGTAGCCCCGCATGTACGTGAAGCCCCGGCTGCGCCCCATGCGCTCCAGGTAATTGTGCAGCAAGACTGGGYCGATGCCCTTMGGCACACCGAATTCGGCCATGAGGCGTAAYCCATGGTCCGTGGCAGGCAACCAAACGAACGACAGCCTATCCAAGGGAGCTGCAACCCGGGAACTCGGCTTCAGCGACTTACTTCCAGGGGCAAAGCAGGCTTCTTGACCATTGGTCGAAAGGGCCCAACATGCTAWCAAAGCACCATCAACAGCAGGCGATATACGTTCCGCTGAATCGGAGCGACCCAGGCGGAGCAATATTTGCCAGCGCGTATACAAGTCCTCCAATGTTCCATGCTCATCCGGGGCTTCGATCCCAGCGAGCACGCGCTCAACGATGTAATCACGTTCAATCTCAGAGTACGGCGCACGGCGATCACGACCCACGATCTGAAGAATCTCGTGCTTAGGGGACCTAAACGGCGACGAAGCCACCAGTAAGTTCCTACGACGCCTATCACGCTTGAGATTTTCATAATCAGAGTCTCTCAGGAGATCTAAGACCTCCGGTTTGATCAAGGAAAGGTAATTGAGAGCTTTCGCCTGACCCTCACTGGCCGCATCCATCCAATCCCARAGGYCCTGCCKAAAYCCRCTCAGGTCRGGAGCCCTGCCCCCGTCACGGGCCAGGTGATGGGCCACTCCCGCCAGGCTTCCCAACTCGCTGCGCAGGGTGCCATCATCCCGGAAACCGCCCTCCACATATTCGAGAGCATGCTGCCTCGTCACCGAGTGGTAGCCGATGGAGCCCAGCCAAACGAATACGAACGAGAATCCGACGCCAACAATGCCCGTCAACCAGGCGCGCCACATCTCCTTGCCACCCGCATCGTCCCGGACGCCCAGCACAACGCAAAGGACCCCACCGAGCGTCAGGCTGATGGGAAGGCCGAACGTGTAGTACTGACCCATCGCGTGCAGCTGGGGCAACCCCGACATCATCTGCGCCCACACCACCAAACCGAAGAGGAAGGAACCTGCCCGATACCCAACCTCCCGGCGGGTGGCGAACCCCGCTCGTACGAGCGTGCCCAAGATCCCAACCATAGAGAGCATCGACAGGGTGGCGAACAGCATGACGGCTTCAATGGGCGCCTGGAGTCCAAACCAAAACAAGGCCAGCACGACGAGCACGACGGGAACGAAGAATTTCCGCCACCAGGCCGCGACCTCTGCCCGCGCATCCCTATTTTCCAGCCGTTGCGGGCCGGACACCACCGCCCTGCGCAGCCCCAGCGTGAATACCAGGGTCAGCATGACCACGACCACCGCCGGGAACGCAAGAATGCCCGGCACGAGCTTCCACCCGGCCTGCTTGAAGGTCAGCCCGCCAGCCACCACGCCCCCTTTGAACATTGCTTTGGGCAACAACACAGGCGGCATGAAAGCGGCCGCCACACGGGCAAAGTTCGACAGTTGCGAGCTGCGGGAATCGACCGCATCCAGCTTGTCGCGCACCCCTTGGGCGAATTCCTGCTCGTCACAGCGCTCCGGCTCCATGGCCTCGCCGATGGCCTGTCCCAGGGCATCGTCCAGATCGAATTCGTCGGGCACCATCCAGTCTTGGTCTTTACTCATGATCTTGCACTCCCTGGCTTGGCTCTACCGTGGCCCCTTCTCGCTGGGCGGTGTACTTCATTTGCTCCTCTAAGGCTTTGCGCGCCCTATAGAGACGCCCCTCGACAGCGCGCTCGGTCAACCCCATCAACGCTGCGATCTCCGCGGGTCCACTGCTCTCCACGTAGCGCATGAAAAGCACGCTGCGATGCTCGCCCTTGAGCAAAGCCATGGCCTTACGCACTTGGCTAACCCGGGAATCATCCTGCGGCTCATCCGGCCCTTCCGGCTCCGCAAAGTCCCGATCGCCCATGGGCTCCGTCGGCCGTAAGGATCCTCTTCGATGGGTCCGAAACAGGTTGTAGGCGATACCGCGCAACCACGCTCCGGTCGATGCTAATTCGTTCCAGTCCCCGCGAAAGCGGTCCTTACCCAGGTATGCCTCAGCAAATGTGTCCATACATATTTCGACCGCATCCCCTGGGGACAGCCCCCAGGATGCGATCAGGCCCGTAAGAGGCCCCCTGAAATGTGAGATGAGTTTGTCGAGGTCCATACTTCTGCTCTTAGAAGTGTCACGGACCGCGCGAAAACCCACGGCTATTTGTCACTTATTAAAAAAGAAGGCCCCACCCTCACGGATGGAGCCTCCCTGTGTGCTTGCCCTGTATTTTATTCGTCGCCGGATGTGCGCTCCACGCCCAATTCGATGTGGTAAGTCTGGGACTTGGTCGCGGTGAACGAGATCTCGAGGTCCATCCCATGGGCGCTCGCGGACCACTCCGCGTTCTCTTCGATGTCCTGCTCCAGGTCCAGCGTCAAAGAGACCAAGTGCCCGGTGTTCAAGTCCCAGCGCAACTCACCGGAGCCCGCCATTTCGATGCTCTGGTCTGCGGCTTCGAAGACCTGCTCGCTGCCACTGGCTTCCTGGAAAGCGGTTGCCTCCTCTGCAAGGTCCTGGTCGATCGTTCCTTTGAGCTCAAAGGACACGAAAGCGATGCGGTTGCCGTCCTCTTCCTCCAAGCGTTCGAAGGTCAAGCGGATCTGCCCTTCGGTCCCCTCCATCTTCTGGATCTCAGAGAAATTGGGAACCGTAATACTTATGCCACCTTCAGGACCACCATCGGAATCCGGAGCCGTGATGGGATACAAGCGACCCCCATACCAGATCAAGGAACCCAACTCATCCAAGCTCAATTCCCATTTGGCGCCCACATCCAATTCACCTTCGGGCAGCCAGTTCACCATATCCAAGGAGACGGCAAGCTCTTCCAACCACTCATCCTCACCGGACTCCTCGCCCACATACTTCGGAGTATAGGCGTCCTCTTCCGCATCCCAAGTGAAGCTCACCTGCTGCCCTTCCAAGTCCGAAGCCTCGCCATCGGCCCCCGACACTTGAATGTCATCACTCACGCCTTCAGCTGAGCTCTCGTCAAGGACGCTTTCATACGTGCGGACGAAGTCCATCACACGGCCATCCTCGACCTTGCCCAGCACATCTACGATCTTTAGGTTTCGGGAGCCCGACATGACCATTCCCCCACCCGCATCCATTTCCTGGTCCATGACCGAGATCGTGGCGCTCTCGACCTCCGTAGACTTCTGCATCTGCAGCGTACGGACATAGGTAGCTCCAGCTTCAGGGGTGAACTCGAGGGTTTCCGCGATGGGTAAAGCAGCGAGCAGGAGCGTTCCAGCCACGACGGTGGAGGCGTTGAGGAAGATCATTGTGGGGTTGCGTTGTTGTGTGGGGCGAGGCCTGGCCAAACGGCTTTTGGCCCTAACCCGACCTTACGGGCATAAACCCATGCCGTTTGCGCAAAACGCCTATTTGCGCACTTTTCACGCGGGGTGATCAAGGACCCCCGCCGAGTCCCCTACCAGAGCGGCCCCAACACAATCCGCGGATCTGGATAACGCTCCAGCATGGCCTCCCTTTCGACCGGGTCGACGGCCCCAGGCATGTCAAACGTGTCAGGTTGCACTCGCGACAACTGGAAATGCACGTGGGGTGGCCAACCGCCATTTTCGGAGGGCGCACCCAACCAAGCGATCACTTCACCGGCTTCTATCGTGTCACCCGGAGCGTGCAGCGTGAGGCTGTGCGCGCTCAAATGCCCGTAGAGTGCCCACATGCGCTCGCCATCCACTTGATGCTCGACAACGATCACATGGCCGTAGTCCCCGTCGGCAGGATTGYAGCCTTGGAACAGCAAACGACCCGCGGTGAAGGCATGCACGGCGCAACCCACCGGGCCTCCCAAGTCAACGCCAATGTGCAAGTGCCGCGCCCCTTCAAACAGATCGGTCGTATAGATGCCCGGGCGCAATTCGTCGTACTTGCCGATGCTCCAGACGGACGAACCCATTACAGGATTGGCGCCGCTCAGGTCGAGTACGACAGTGCCCGGAGGCTGTAGGACAACAGGGTGATAGGAAGGATGCATGGACGTGGGGGCAAGCAAAAATGGGCTACGCGCCCAGCCTAGCACATCACCTGCAATCCATTGGCACTAGCGCCCAATCACGCGCAGGACGAGCATGCGCCCCTCGCCCCCAAGCGCCGCAATCGAAACCCCACCACCCACAATCATGACCAACGACAAGCAGAGGTAAATGCGCCGGGCCGCAACCTTGGCGCGTTCCTCCGCATTTTGCGCGGGTCCCTTCCCGCGCCCCTGTGCCCAACTCGCCGCCCCACCGAGCACGCCCAGTAAGATCATCAGAATGCCCGGGTCGGGTCCTAACTTCATGTGACGGCCGTCCCTGGACATGTCGATCGCAATGCTTCCAAGCACTCCATAGGCGTAAACCAAAACGATTGCCGGTACCCAAAAGCGCGCTGCCCCTTTGGCGATAGAGCGCACGGATATCCCACT
>JAESRM010000357.1 GCA_016764635.1 Planctomycetota bacterium | reverse complement strand
CATTGATGCCCCTGGTCGCGCCGCGTTGGCGTGCAGGGACTCAAGCGGCTGCAAGCGTTGCGGCGACCTCCGGACTTCTAGCCCCTTGGATCGCCATGACCCTGACTTGGAAACTGATTTCAATCGCCCTGTTCGCCGCCCTGCTTTCGATTCCGTTCGTGAATGGAAAGGATGCCGAAGTTCCCGATGCGGAGGTTGCGTCGATCGTGCAAACACAGGATGAGCCCTTGTTGGAAACGCGGGAGCCTTCCGATAAAAGCAGCTCCGCAGAGTTGGCTTCCTTGGCCGCTCCCGAGCGCGCCGTACCTGTCGCGCCCGAAGCTGCAGACCCCGATCCGTCCGCCCCGCTGATCACGCGCATCCGCTTGCGCGTTGTGGATGCGCGCGGCGTCCCTATCGCGGGCGCTACCGTGCGCCCTTCGCCCTCCATGGAATTGGAAGCGAGCCACCGCGAGATCAYCGAAGACCTTAGTGCCCTAGAGCTCGTAGCCCTGGCCACTAGGATGCTGCGCAAGACCGATGCCGGTGGCGTGGCCACTTGGGAATCCGACCTGCTGCGCGAGGACGGCATCGTGAACTTCCGGGTGGAAGGCCCGCGCTTTGGCACCGGCGATTTACAGGCCGCCTTGGAAGTCGGCAGCGATGTGGACCTGGGCGATGTGATCCTCGCCGATGCGGGTGCCGCGAAAGGGCGCGTGGTGGACTCGAACGGCCGTGGCTTGAATTCGATCCGGGTCTGCGCCCAACCCGTGCAGCGAAACGGGGCTGGTGAWGAGCAGCAGTTGCCGCTTTCCTTTTTCGAGCTCCTCGATTTGCCGGGAACCCGCTCGGGCTATCTCGGCCGCTTCGAGCTCCTGGGTCTCGCACCGGGCGAATACCGCTTGTGTATGCAGACCGGCCGGGAAGGTCCGTTGCCCGTATCGGATCCTTTTTGGGTGGTCAGGGGCGTGCGCACGGAGGATGTTCTGATCCGCGAGTTTGCCACGATGCAGGAGCACAAGCCCGAGGCTCTTTTGATCCTAGGTGCCGATGGTGAGCCGTTGGTTTCGGCATTGGTTCATGTGAACACCAAGAATGTTTCGACCTCCGGCGTAGTTGACGAGAATGGGCGCTGGGGCACGGCTGGCAACCTCGTACGTTTTGCCGGCGGCAGGCTGGAAGTGAGTGACCGAAATTTCCGGCACATCACCCGGGTCATCGACCCGCTGCCCGACGACCTCTCTGGCTTGGTCGTTCAACTGGAGCGCTCCCCCCATGTTCAACGGGCGCTGGTCGTTCGCAGCCAGGCAGGGGAGGCTGTCGAGAGCGTGGGGATTGCAATCTCCGTGGATGGTGTCGGCGGCGGATTGCGAACGGTAGCGGGCACGGCGGAGATCAGTTTGCCCGATCCTGCGCGCGGACCTTGTTCGATCAGCATCCACTCAAAGGGCTATCTGTCATTAGTCCTAGAGCACGTCAATGCCGGCGACCTGCCCAATCCTTGGGTGGTGGAGCTTCAGGCAACCCCAGGGATGCAAGGCCGCGTGCACTCCAAGGGGGCACCCGTAAAGAAGGCCAGGGTGACCCTCTTTCCGCGGGTGAAGGCCCAGCATGTGAAGGGAATGGGCAACGCGATCAGCGCCAAGGGCTATTTCAAACTCGACCAAGTCACAACCGATTCGCAGGGTGCTTTCCATGTGGAGCACTCGAGCGATGGAGCGTACGTTTTGCTGGCATCCGCCCGCGGATATGCGGATTCGGTGATCGAGCTAGCAAGCTACGAAGCTGCCCAAGGTGCAAATGAAATGGTCTTCAGCATGAACGAAGGCGGAGAGGTTGAGGGCACGGTCTTCGACTCACAAGGTCAGCCGGTGCCGCGCGCTCACCTCGTGCTCAATCACGAATTCCACAAGATGTTTCGCAAACGTACGGGCCGAAACGGCTCGTTCCGCTTTCGCCGCATCCCCGAAGGCCGATGGTACCTGCGCGTGGTGGAGCAGTTCGATGGCGGTTTTATTGCCAGTTCGATCAAGGTCGCCGAAGACTGGCGCTTCCCCAGTAACTGCACCGTGGTGGCGGGGGAAACAACCCAGCTCGGTCTGCACCTGCCCGATTCGAAAGGCGCTTCGATCGCGGGCCGCTGGAATGCTGTAGGCGAGCTAGCCGCAGGCTGGACCGCCACGGTCAGTTCCCTAAACGGTGGCATGTTCGGCGGCGACCCATTCGAAAACCGCTGGTCCAGCGAGCAGCCCCTCACCCCCGGCCAAGGCTTCGAAATTCCTGTTCAGTTGGGCCGCGATTACCAATTGAGGATGACCCACAAAAGCATGCTGGGCATGCTCTCCCGTGAAGTCTCCGCCGACGGGTTGCCCGCCCAAGTCACACTCCCGTCTGAATTCGCAACCTTTCGCGCCCATGCCCGAGCGTCCATCTCCAGCACTGAAAAAACTGAAGCCCTCATCGTGGAATGGAAGCAAGGCGAATGGAGCATGATCATCTTCCTCAGCCCGAACGATGACGGCACCTTCGGCCCAACCCTTGTTCCCGCAGGCACCATCAAACTACTCTGGAAAGTCCCCGGCAGCGACGAAACCGTTGACCTACATGTCGAAGCCAAACCGAACGAAATCCTAGACGCGGAGCTTTGACAGGTTACGGCGTCAGATCCCCAGTCCTCGAATACTGGAACTCTGACGCCGCAACCAGGCTTTAGGCGTTGTCGGTGTTCTCTCGTGGCGCTTCACAGCTCCAGCAAGTCGAGAATGCAGGCTCCACATCTTCACCGCACTGGGTGCAATTCCAATTCTCTGAATCATTGGCCTCAGGCTTGGACATCCCCGCTTTTCGATCGGCAAAGAACTGGTCGATCAACCGGATCCCCTCGGCGTGTAGGGCCTCCGGGATTCGAATATCGATCAATAGGGCGTCCGCTCCCAACTCGCCGAAGCCAATAGAAGCTTGGCCTCCCACGGTCCAGGCCTGGACCCCTGATTCGTTCAGCATGGCCTCGATCAAAGTGGCTTCCAATTGGTTGGGCGCCCGATAGAGCAAGACGCTCTTGATTGAATTATTGTCCATTTGGCCAAGATAGCATTCCGGATACGGCGCCAGACTCCCAATCGTCGATTATTGGCTGACATGCAATTGGTGGCTCGTTACCCGTACCGCGATCGCTCGCTTTGTGGACYATGGCTAGAATACTCCGAGAAGGCTAACCTGACACCTGGTTCCCTATCGTCAACCGGAGTGTCGCCAAACGCTGCCTATTCCAGACCGAAGACGAAACGAGTTTTTCCAACATCCGGTTTTCGAGCTTTACCGAACCCGGTCCTCCCAAGCCACCGGGTTCACACCCGAGCTCATGGGGAATTGGGCTCGGTAGATACCTAGGGGGTTGTGGGAGCACGCACCCGCACGCCAATAGGATGCACAGCATTTCGTGTGGTTCTCAACGCATTGATAGTGATGGTCGGGGGCTTGACGCCGTACCCGGCGATGCCGTCGGAGCTTTTGGGGTGGGCGTCGGATACCGCATGGCCGTGGCTTCATTAAGAACAGGCAGGCATCCCATTGGGACGCCTGCCTGTTGAATCCGGGCGGATCTCTAACGCCGCGTAGGCAGCAAGATCCAATCCTAAGGCCTCGGTTAAAAAGTGACCGATAGACCGTTGGAGAAGTTGGTGGTTCCACCCACGTCCCGGTGCCAAACTTGGAAGTGCCATGTGGAACCGACCAAGATAGGCAACCCCGTGTTCGGGACGAAGGCAGGAACATCAAACCCTGTGCCGGTTGTAGAACTTCCCACAAGGTTTTGCATGACTCCCGAAACACCAAACGCGCCCACCGAATTAAGCGGCGATCCAGCCACGTTGTAGCGGCCAAACTGAGAGATCAACAAGCAGAAGGAGCCTTGCCCAATGGGCAGACCCGGGTCTTGAAAGTCAGAAGCCACGAGGAAATAACCGAATTGGTTGGGCGGCCCTGATAGGCACTCAAGGTGCAAGGTGCTCGCCGCGTTCGGGGTTTGCGACCCTACGATGCGAGTGGGGGATCCTGTGGAATTATTGGAGGCCGGGTCACAGAAAGCCAGCGTGTCAAAACCACACGAAACGGCTCCGTCGATCGTCAGGTTGTAGATCCCGCAGGGCTCCAGGAGGTTGCTTGCAGTGATGCCCAGACCCACGGTCGTGGTGGACCCTGTGTTGTTGGAATAGGTGGCTCGGAGCGAGCCAAAGTTCCCAGCTAAGCTGGCCCCTGGGGCATTGCTGAGGGCCATGCTCAAGTCGACCGTGAGGTCGCTGTAGGTCATTTGAATCTCGACTGTTTGTCCCGCCAAGACACAGATGTCGTAGAAATCGGGGTCGCTATTCGAAACGAAAAGGGTGAATGCTCCGTTCGAGATCGGGACGCTTGTTGCCCGGGTGTCATTCTCTTCAAGTTCGTCGTCGAGAAGTGAGTTGCAACCAAAGAAAATGTAGTCCAAGGACAGGCTGTAATTGTTGCAGCCCGTGCTTGGTAGAGGCGTCACTAGGGCGAAGACTTGCACCGGTGCTGACCCCGAGTTGGTGTAAAACCCGCTGCTGTTCGGTATGGCATTGCAGCTGGCATCCAGCAGCTCCACATTGACGAATCCGATGGGCCTGACCTGGGCGGTGACCCCTTGGGGGACGGTGAAAGAGAAGTAGTCCGCATCGGAAGCGCGCACGGTCAGATCCAGCAGGACGCCTTGAGAGAGAGGCGTGGCGGCCGCGCAGCTTTGGTTGGGCTCGAATGAATCATCCGTCCCGTTTTGGCAGGGATCCGGAAGGATCTGCAAGGTCATCTCATATGTATTGCAGCTGCCAGGGCCCGAATTCAAACCCGTCTGGGGCAAATCGACAACCGCGGTAAAGGTGACAGGTATCGAGCTCCGGTTGACATGTTCCCACCCGTGGGCGGTGAAACTGAACGATTGCATGCAGTTGGATTGAAGCACCCGCCTGATCCCTCCATCCAAGCGCGCCAAATGGCCCGGAGGGATCTGAAACCGATAGTAATCGGGGTCGCCCATGGACACGTTGAGGTTCGAATAGGTTCCCGGTGCGAGCAGGCTTGCGGTCGCGATCGAGTCATTTCCTTCGAAGGCGTCCGGGGAGACACCTGCACAAGGTTCGGCGATGGTTCCGATCGACAGGATTCCCTGGGCAGGGGTCCACGAGGGCAAGACATAGCACCGAATCAGGATTTGATCACCGGTTGCCAATCCACCGATGACGTACCTGCCCTGGGGTATGTTGTTGATGCTGCCTCGCTCTGTAGCATTGCAATCCGACCCCGTAAAAAGGTCGAGTAAGGCAGCCCCTCCAGCGAATGTGTAATCGCCAGGCCCGGGACAGGTCCAAGCGAAGTATGCGTCTACCCCGTCTTGGAACAACGCCGGCGCACAGCCTATCGTGAAGGGCCCACTGTCATCGGCTGTTGTCAGATCGTAGGCATAAGTACCCGTGCCTGAGATCGCGGTGGGGTTGGAACAATCAGCACCCTGGGGCAAGCCCATCGCAGTTGCACTGAGGGAAACGAAAAGAACAAGAGTGAAGCTACTTGCGGAATATCTCATAGAGGTTTTGAAAAGTGAAATGGGCGGGTATTCCGCACGAGTGAATCCTATCACGGCGGATGCAAATTGGAGATCCACTTCCGTTTCCTTCCACTCAGCTCCTCATAGGGGCCCACGCCGGTCCAGTACGTTTGGGAACGTCCAGTACTTGCAGGACGTGACGTGGCGCAAGTAGCCATGGGCAGCTTGAGGCGATCCTCGCAGCCGTCCAGATGGCAGCTG
>JAESRM010000356.1 GCA_016764635.1 Planctomycetota bacterium | reverse complement strand
TGCCCTCGATGTGGACTCTGGACTTGACACAACCGAGATAAGGGCTAGCCTTAGTCTCACAATTTATTCCTCCGTAGCTCAGTTGGTAGAGCGAGCGGCTGTTAACCGCTAGGTCGTAGGTTCGAGTCCTACTCAGGGAGCCATTTACCCCTAAGGGTTTATGGCTCCCGTACCGAGCGTCGGTTTCGGTTTTGGTGCCCACATAGTGCCCACTTTGGGCTCTATAAGTAGACCGGGAAGACGTGCGATTGCCCCCCGTGTATCTTCGAGCTGCATTTGGCCGTAGACCTCCATGATCATTCTCATGGACTTGTGGCCTGAGAGTTTGCCCACGATTGCAGGCGGCACTCCTTGCCTAAGCAGCCTTTGCACAAACGTGTTGCGCATGCTGTGGATGGTGACCTTGGCCCCTTCGGCGTCGATGAAGGGGATCCCGGCCTCCTCAAGCGCGGAATCCAGGAAGCGCCGGATGTTGCTGGGCGTCCTCCCCCACGGCAATCCCTTCGGCGAAGGGAAGAGCGGGTCCTGTCCTGTTGGAATCCTTCCGAGGACCCTGGCCAGCAAGGCCGCAGCTGTCTCGCCCTCGGCCATGAACTCATCCGAAACGGGGATCGTGCGCCCCGTCTTTGTTTTTGTGGTCGCGGACCTGATCGTGATGACGCGGTCGGCCTTGTCCAGGTCGGCCCAAGTAAGCTGACGCATCGCGCCGTATCGGCAACCGATAGAGAGGAGCCCGAAGATCGTCCAGGTGATCGGCATGCGTTCAGAGCCGTCCATGATCCGGAGGTTTCGGAGGCTGTCAATCTCGGCGCATGCGGCCAGGAGCTTCACGGTCTCCGCTTCCGAGAGGCCACGCCTTGGGTTCTTCTTGGTCTCGCGGACGGTGCCGATGCCAGTGAGCGGATTGGATTGCAGGACGCCACGGCGGACAAGCCAGGCGCACAAGGCGCGAACGTGGGCGACATCCTTGTTCGCTGTCGCCGCGGCCCGATCGCGCAACCGCTGCGAGCGCCAAGCAAGCACCTTGGGCATCGTGATCTCCCCCACCTGCCGAACTCCTATTGCCCGGCAAATGGTCTCAATCGTACGTTTCGCGTTGGTTAGGTACGTTTCGGAGACATGCCCTTCGCGGTCCGCTGCGTATGCGATCAGCGCATCAGGCCAAGGCATCGAAGGGTTCCCGCGCGAGGTGGCGTCCCTCAGTTTGTTGCGCTCAAAGACCAGCGCATTAAGCATGGCCTGGGCCTCGGTCTTGCGATGCACAGGGCGACCATCGGCCCCCATAGCGAGCAACCGAATGCGCTCCCCATCGACACCCCTATAGTCCAACCGCCAGCAGACTTGCCCTTTAGAGCGAGTCACCTTTGCGATAGAACCGGGGCCGAGGGGGCGGGGTCTCATGCGGATTGAGCCTCTACCCAGTGGCGCAGATCGGATTCGAGGAACCGATGTCCCCTACCGACGCGGCCGGCAACGGGGRTCTTCCCGTCGCGCACGTACGCATAGATGGTGTCCCTGTGGACGCCGAGGAAGTCTGCGGCCTGCTGGGCCGTCAGGTATTGGCACTTAGTGCTCTTAGGGCCGCGAATTGAAAGCAGCAGCCCCCCATTGGGGTTGATCATGTATTTCTCCAGGTAGCCACGGGTAGTTACGCCGTGACCTCGATGTGGTTCCTCAAGATACAAAAGCGAACGGCCGGAGCAAGATTCGACTCGCTCCATTAGTTCAAGTTGGCATTTGAGGGACTCGGGGGGCTGCTGCATAGGCGTGAGTATGGCATCGCACCTAGTTAGGTGCAAGCGTGCAGGTCATTATCTCGAATGTGCGCGCATAAGCTCCTATGCCCTATTGCGTTAGGCAAACTTGCACCTCATGTGCATCTAAACGCTTGCAATGCTTGCAGGCATCACTACAATTGCATTCATACCTGCATCGGGTTACATTCTTGGCTGCGTACGCCGAGACCCAAACAGGAGAAACAGAAAGGCATGGCACAAGTGGCAGTAACTATCCGACTTGACGAAGTGTTGATTGGCAGATTGGATGCCCTACTCGCAGCCCTCCAGGCTGATGACGAGTTCCGCATCTACTACCCCAAGAAGCTGAAGCGAACAGACGCTATCCGGCATGCCTTAATTCTCGGTCTTAAGATCGAAGAGGCAAGGTTTGCAGAACAGCGCAATTTGGACGAAACAGGATCGGAATAGTAAAAGGCGCAGTGGTAGCCTAGAATCCACACAACGAGGTCGCGGTCTAACTAGCCGCAACCATGGGAAAAACATGAACAATACTGATACCCGGCAGGGAATCTGCCCCGGCGAAACCGTCGAAATCGATTCCATCTACGGCTGCGAACCCCGCGTCGTGCAGGACACTGAAGCCTTCTTCACTGTCGCCCTCATCGTCATTGCGACGGTCGGCACCATCGTCGGCGGCGGAGCAGTGCAGGACGCAACAGGGATCCCGATGCTCTGGCCCATCCTGGCCGTCGTCACTGCCGTGCTGGTCTTGGTCAGCGTTGTGCGGAGGGTCTCCCGATGATGCTTGTCACACCGAGTGGGAAGAGAGTGCAGGCGTTCCAGTGGGACTCTAGCGCATCAAGCGGGTACCTCTTTGAAGCCCTTGAGGCTCGTGAGATTAGCTACACGCCCGTCGCTTACTCTTTGAGGCTAGGTCCCAGTTCGAGCTTCGAAACGGTCAAGAAAGGAGACTGGATCATCCTTGACGGGAGCGAGGCGTACAAGGTTCAGGGCGGCGCCTTCGATCTGATCTTGCGCGTCAAGCTCGACTACGACCCGGAATCCCCGGACATCGTTGAAGCCGAGCACGAGGGCAACCACTACATCATCGACACCGAAAACAAGGTGATCGACGTTTACAGCAGCGATGGAGTCCGCATGCCGAAGAGCGTGCTGCCCGTCTTCCAGATCATCGCGGACAACGAGCTACCTAGCTTCGATAGCCTGCGCGTTGAGTTCGAGGATGGCGTCATCGCCCGGAATGAGAACGACAAGGCGGACCACGCCCAAGAACTTCGGAGGGCAGTCTAATGGAAATCACTAGGCCCAACATGGAGACGGCGCTTGCCATATACACCCAGACCGAGGTGGATATCGCTGCAATGCATGCCGAGTACCTACCTCTCGTAATCGACGGGATCGAAGACAGGGACGGCTACAAGGCCGTGCACTCTGCGCGCATGGTCGTCCGGAGGTGCCGAGGCCAAGTGGAGAAAACACGAGTTGCGGAGAAGGCTGACTCAATGGCCTATGGCCGAGCTGTCGACTCCGAAGCAAAGCGGATTGCCGCACTCCTTGCCCCAGTCGAGGCCCACCTGAAAGAGCAGGAGGCGATCATCGACCGCGAAAAGGCCCGCTTGAAAGCCGAGCGCGAAGCCAAGCTCAAGGCCCGGCTGGATGATCGCATGACCTACCTCTCGGAGGTTCGGAGCCCACTACTCCCGTCCGAGGTCTCGTCCATGACGAATGCCGAGTTCGATACCGCGCTGGCCGGCGCCGCTGTGGATCACGCCGAGCGCGTTGAAGTCGAGCGGCAAGAGGCCGAGGCCAAGCGCCTGGCCGACGAGAAGGCTGCGAACGAAGCGGAGGCCGAGCGGAAGCGCATGGCTGCCGAACGTATGAAGCTGGATCAGGAACAGGCGAGGAACCGCGAAGCCCAGGCCAAGATCGACGCCGAGCGCAAAGCATTCGAAGCTGAGAAGGCCGAGCTTGCGCACAAGCAGGAGATCGAAGCCGCCAAGGTTCGAGCGGTCGAGGAGGCTAAGGAAGCCGAACGGGTGCGGATTGCGCGCGCAGATGCCAAGGCGAAAGCCGAAGCGGAAGCCGCCGTTCGTGAAGCCGCTGCAAGGCCGGTGCGTGAGCAATTGACCGTGTTCGCCGGGTGGATTCGTGACGCCAAGGTGCCCTTTGAGGGCGATCTAGGCGATAGGGTTTCGGGCATTCTGGCCGAGGCTGCGCGCGGGATTCAATCTCTGGAGGTGAAGTGATGGAAATCTGCAACGCGACAATCGAAAGAGTCACCCTCGGCTTTGACCGTGGCACGATCCCATGCGCCTGGGTCTTCCTCGACTATGGCGGCAGTGGTCAGGGCTTCGGGGGCTTCTGCCTTGGTGGACCGTTCACCCACGCATTCGTCTTTGGCATTCTGGAAACCCTGGGTGTGGAGAAATGGGAAGACCTGAAGGGCGTCTCCTGCCGAGTCGAACAAGACCATGGCGGGGTTCACAGGATCGGTCACTTCCTCAAAGATAAGTGGTTCGACCCCAAGGAGGCCTTCGAAGCAATGAAGTCCGAGTGGGCCAATGTAGAGAAAGAGGARGWSRRSKMMWGKMAMTSMCCMMSCWMMARACGGTCTACCCCGAAAACACCTTCCTYGACGTATCGCACGAGGAGTACCACGCYCGCACCGAGGAGTTCTCCCGGTCKGACMTGTGGAYGATYCWYGAGTWCGAYGAGGRSTACTTCCACGACCAGGTGAAGAGCCCGCCCACKGAAGCGATGCTCATYGGCACTGCATGGCATGAGGGGGTCTTCGAGCCCGAGGTCTTCGCGGGCCGGTACGTCAGCTATCACAAGGCGCGGAACCTGAATCATGCGGAGTATCAAGAGTTCCTAGCCCTGGAAGATGTCTCGCACGAGCACGTTTTTACCGAGCGCTCACTTGCGGAGGTCCACGATCTGATCGCGTCCGCGAATAGGTCTCCCGTTATCCAATGGATGAAGGAAAGTGGCGCACCTGAAAAGGTGATCTTCTGGACKGATCCACGAACAGGCGTCAAGTGTCGCTGCAAGCTGGACTGGGCAGACCCTGACCGGTTCATGGTAGGTGAAGGCAAGACGATCCTTTCGGTCTACGGCGACACCATTGCCAGGGAGGCCGGGAAGCGCGGCTACTGGTTCCAAGCGGTGCACAACCTYGACGGGTTCTGCATGGCCACGAGGGGCACRGTWGTCGATTGGGATGATCCYGAGTTCGACATCCCCATTTACCCATTCGTCTTCACGGGGAAGGACTCCAGCCACAAGACCGTGGCCAGGGTGTTCACCCGCGAAGAAATGCAGAAAGCCGCGAAGGTCCGCCAAGGTCTCCTTTCGCGAGTCGCCAAGTGCGTGGAGACGGGCATCTGGCCCGGAGTCTCGCAAGACCTATCCCCCATCGAACTGTCCAAGTGGGCAATCCCGGACGTCGCCTAACCAATCAATCAATTATGAGTACCAAACAACTACAGGCCGCAAACGGCGGACACCAAGAACTAATGGTCGAGTTCGGCGCGCAGCTCGGGCTTGACCCTCAGGCTCTTGGCCAGACGCTCGCTAAGACGATCTTCCCAAATGCCACAGCCACGAAGGAGCAAGTCTTCGCCCTACTGCTGGTCGCCAAGAGGTATAACCTCGATCCGATTCTTAAACAGATCTTCGCCTTCCCCGCGAAGGGCGGAGGCATCATTCCCATCGTGGGGTATGACGGGTTTTGTGGATTGGCCAACGCCCATCCTCAATTCGATGGCGTCAAGACAGATCCGATCATGGATGAGAACGGAAAGCAGATCGGGTGCACCGCGAAGGTGTGGCGTAAAGATCGGACGCATCCAGTTGAGTTGACCGAGTGGGTATCCGAGTGCTCTACCGGATCAGGGCCCTGGAAGAAGTCACCGGGCCGCATGATCCGCAACCGGGCAGTGACCCAAGCCTTCCGCCTGGCGTTCAGCTTCTCGGGCATCCACCTGGCCGACGAAGCCGAGCAGATCCGGGACGCCCAGTTCAGCGTCAAGGAGGGC
>JAESRM010000198.1 GCA_016764635.1 Planctomycetota bacterium | reverse complement strand
AAAAACGGGTGTGGCGRTTGTCCTCGTGRTCCACGCGCACGCCGTCGATGAACACATGGCGCACGACCGATGTGATCTCCARCAGGTGAGCATCGGTCACGATSACGTCCGCGCGGCGGCCMGGKAYCAGGCTTCCSASCTGRTCYTCGAGCCCTAGGATTTGCGCGGGATAGAGGGTGACCGCGCGTGCGGCTTCCTCGGCCGGCAATCCATAGGCCACTGCCGTAGCCGCATGGAATGGCAAGTTGCGCTCGTTCTCCGGATCCACGCAGGCGATGGCGAAAGGAATCCCTGCCCGCGCCAAAATGGCCGGGCCCGCGAACACGGAATCGAACGGATCGAATTCCGATCCGGGCAAAGACCAGATAGGTCCTATCACCACGGGCATCCCGCTCGCTTTGATGGCGTCCACCACTTTCCAAGACTCCTTCGCCCCGTAAAGCACGGCATCCAACTCCATGTCCTTCGCGAAGCGCAGGGCTTGCAGAATTGTCTGGGCGTTGCTCGCATGCAGTGCCACACGTTTCTCGCCGTTCACAAAAGGCAACATGGCTTGCAGTCGGGGATCAAATTGCGGTCCAGGCTGGCCCGCTTCGTCCGCCCATTGCAAACGATCTCCATAGCTGCGCGCACTCTCGAAAAGCTCCTCGAGGTCACTGATTCGCTCCGCCCGCTTGTTAGCGGACTTTTTGGCGTCCTTGTCACCATCCCGTGTGCGATTCGGCGACCTCGGGAATTTGACGTGCAGCATGGAACGATCCAAAGTCAGCATTTCCTCCCAAGTGTCACCAYCCAGGTCGATCACCGCCGACTGCCCAACCAGCGGACCGCGGCCTCCTGGAACGACCTGCGCCCGCGTGATTCCATTCCAGCGGGTGATGGCAAAGTGCGCCGAATCGGAATGCACCGATGAGATCACCCGCAGGTCCGGTTGATTGCCTCCGATTTCGCTCGTGTCCACCGTGGCACGGATCGATCCGATCTCAAACAACCCCAAAGAGCTGTTCAGAGCGATCATCCCAGGCCAAACGTGTTTGCCCTTGACGTCATAGACATGTGCATTTTGGGGAATCACGACGTCCGCACCTACTTGCGTGATCAAACCACCCTGCATGAGTATGGTTCCACCTTCGATGGCTTGACCGTACATGGTGTGCACCGTCCCTCCGACTAGGGCGGTCACAGGACCTTCTTGTTCCACAGCCAGCAGGGCCGGCTCGATCAAGGTCCTCACCTTGGCGGGGTCGCTCTGCAACCCGAAAGGATCCCATAGGGAATATTCAATCTGGCCGTCGACCATCGTCCACAGCACTCGACTGAAAGCCGACATGGGGTCGCCATTGAGCAACACCAAGTCCGCATCCTTGCCGACCTCGATGGACCCCACACGATCGCCAATTCCCAATTGAATGGCGGAGTTCAGGGTCACAAGCTGCAATGCGGACACGGGATCCATGCCTGCATACCGAATGCTCTTCGCGGCTTCGTCGTACAGACGGCGCACCATTTCATCGCTGTCCGAGTTCACCGAAGTGAGCACGCCGGCCTGGGCCATCAACGCCGCGTTTTGGGGAATCGCGTCATAGGCTTCGATCTTGTAGGCCCACCAATCGGAGAATGTAGAACCGCCCACGCCCGCTTCGGCTAATTCGAAAGCCACTTTGTAGCCTTCGAGCACGTGCTGCAACGTGGCGATCTGAAAGCCAATGGCCTGGGAAGCCCGCACCAGCATCAGGATTTCATCTGCCCGGTAGCAATGGGAGTGCACCCAAATACTCCCGTCCAAAACACCGGCCAGCGCATCCAAACGAAGGTCGCGACGGGGCGGGCTCGGGTCTCCCCCAGCGGTTTTGGCCGCGTCATAGGCATCCCACTCCTCGCGGTACTCGCGGGTCCGCTCGAAAGCGCGGTAGTAAACGGTTTCCACGCCCATGCGCGTTGCGGGGTAGCGGTCGCCCGATCCCCAATTGGAGCGCTTCACGTTTTCGCCCAGGGCGAACTTGATGCCCTGCTGCGCACCCGAAAATCTCAGATCATCCGCCTTGCGAATCGCAGACCAGCGCAATTTCAAGACCGAGTCCTGGCCGCCAATCGCATTGGCAGATCCATGCAACTGCCGAATGGTGGTCACGCCGCCCGCGAGAGCGCGGTACAACGCCACATCATCCGCGTTGACCTCGTCTGCAATGCGGACCTCCGCCGTGATCGATAGGGAACCTTCATTGATTCCGCGCTCAATGGCCATATGCGAATGATTGTCCACCACGCCAGGAACCAGGTGCATGCCCGTTCCATTGATCACCGTCGCATCTTCGAATCCGGGTCCATTGTAGAGCCCCGCGCCGACGATTTTTCCATTGGCGACATAAACATCACCCACAAAAGCAGGGCGTGTTGCGGTGTGAATCGTGGCCCCGCGGATGACGCAGTGCTCACCCACCGTAAGCGTGGGAGCGCGCTCCACATCCGTTTCAATGGGATGGTCCGCCTGCGCGGGCAAAGCCATCAAAGATCCGGAAAGTAGGGCGATCGCGAATAGGTTGGAAGTGAGTTTTGAAGTGAGTTTGGTTTTCATGACTTGCCTCCTTCGGGCTTGCGAACACCTTTGAGTTTGAAGTGGAGCGGGACGCTAGCTTCCTGGGAATCGGCAGATGCCTCGAACCCATCGCCATCTAAGGTCCCGGTGATTTCAATCGGAATTTCCATGTCATCCATATCCAGAATGCCCTTTAAGGTGAATTCCTTGCCGGAGAGTTGACCTTTGAGTTCGATAACACTCAAACCATCCTCCGCCATGACGCGCGCGACGCCGGATAGCGCCCCCGCGTCGGTCATTTCCAATTCGAAGCCCCCCGCCATGCCGGCCTGGTCGAAAGTGACATCCCAGCTGCCCGACATGTCAGAATCCGGAGCCTCGCTCTTGTCCTCTTTGATGTCCCAGCTTTCGAGAAAACCATCCACGAACGAGAAACGCACTTTGGATTTTTCATCGAAAGGATCTGCAGTCCACAAGCAAACGTTTGCGCCCGAGCCCACTTTCAAGCTGCCCAGATCGCCATCGATATTCAGCCACCGGGCACCTCCGGCCGTCATCGCGGCCATCATGACATCCCGCGGATACCCGGCCTCAACCAGGACACGCGCCTGGGACATGAGGTCGTCAACAGAATCGGAACCACTGCCGAAGTACACTTCGACGCCCGCTTCCTGCAAACGCAAAGCGTTATCCCTTTGCAGCTCCCAGCGCCTGCGGCGTTCGCGCTGAAGCGCTAGAGGCTCTTCATAGGTCCAATCCCCATCGGCTTCGTCGGCCTTGCCAGGGGTATCGGCGTCATCGCCCTCTGTCTTTTCGTCCTTGTCCTTGTCCTTGTCCTTGTCCACGTCCTCCTCTTTGTCTTTGTCTTTGGCATCGGGATCCTTCGCCTCCTTGGACCACTGCAATGTCAAAACCACAGGTATGTCCTTCTCGGCAAGTTCAGCGGCCACTTGCCACGCGTCGCGCCCACCGGCAATCGCGATCTTGAGTTGAAACTCATCGGCAAGCGCCATCCATCGGTAGATGTCCCGTGCGCTTTGAGCCTCACAGACAAGGCGAAGTTCGCCCGACAGCAAACGTTCTCCAGCCTGCAAACTGGGATCAAATGCCGGCCGCGGACCCGGCATACCCGATTCGCGACGTTGCCGCAGCTCAGCTTGCCACGAAGAGTCCATGAGGAACTGACGGAACTGTGCATGCATGCCCATCAGTGTTCCCGGGTAGCCACTACCCGAAGCTTCAAACGCTGCGTGGCCGAACACCCGGGCGGACAGGATCACATCCCGGGGAGCGCCCTTGCCAAGCAACACCGCCGCGCTCACCCCCGAAAGGATCTCACCGTGGGGTGCGCTCAATTGCGCGCCAAAGCCCSCTTCGCGCCGCTCTTCCACATCCGAGTCGGACATGGAATAAGCCTTGGCAGCCATCCAATCGGGTTGAATGCCCTTGCGGTTGGCCATGCGCATTTCGATGCGCACGTCGCTCTTGGTGCTGACCGGAATATCCTGGGTGGTATTGGGATCTGGCATCTCGATGCCCGAGTGGCTGAACACGTCCACCATGGCCGGAACGGCGAGCAAACCCTCGGCGGACAACACCCGGTATTCGCCGGAAATTTCCTGGGCTGCGGGCAATAGGGCTTCGATGCGCCCGCCTTTTAGCAGCAGGGTAAAGCGCGGGGCGTCTTTATCGCTTGAGACACGAATGCCGGTGAGGGCGTAGGGCTCCGGTGCTCGGGAAGCTCTTTGGGCAAGGGTTGGCGCACCGAGTGCTGCCAAGCAAGCTAACGGGATGAGAAATATTCGCATGCCAGAGCATAGCGAGGCTTTTCAATCTGCGAGCCAATTCATGACGCCCGCTACGCAAAGGTAGTGTTACCACGATGCAGCCCGCAGGACCGCATCGCCCCCGGCACTTCCTGGTTCAGAATCAGAAGTTAAAGAGCGCGCAGCCAATCGGGTACAAACGCCGCCTTGCGCGGGTTCGCGAGGACCTCATCGAGCACGTCCACCAATGCATCTTTGTCCTTCGGCAATGTCCCCTTGAGCGCTAGGTAGTTGCTGGCGTGATTCGACCTAAAAATCGAACTCTTCAAGTCCGTGTGCGCCAGGAAGGTGCGCAGCTCCTGGGCCAGCTCGATAGGAGTCAACTCGTCCACGTCCCCGGCGAGTTTCTGATCCCAGAGCGGAGTGCCTTCCACCGGGGTTACGACCAGCGTGCTGACAAAACGCGGGGAGATGGCATTGATCACCCGTGCGGATTCTTTGGCGTGGCGATCGCTTCCCGATCGGCCCGCGATGCCCAGTAGGATCATGGTGGAAAGTTTGATGCCCGCGTCGCTGGCCTTGTTCGCCACACGAACCATCTCGTCCCCGTCCACGCCTTTTTCCATGTGCAACAGGGTCGCGTCGCAACCCGATTCCACACCCAGATAATACTGGCTGAGGCCCGCCTGCTTGAGCTCGCGCATCTCCTCCACCGTGCGAATCTGCAAGGACTGGGGTGATGCGTAGCAAGACACCCGTTGGAGGCGAGGGAAGGCTTCCCGGATGCAGTCCAGGACCTCATGCAGGAAGCTCGCCTTGGCGGTCAGCGCGTCCCCGTCGGCCAAGAAGATCTTGCGCACACCGCCCAGGTTGTCCCTGGCCCAGGCGATTTCCTTACGCAACTCCGCGATAGGCCGCACTCGAAAGCGCTTCTCACGGTACATAGCGCAAAACGTGCACTTGTTGTACGAGCAGCCCAAAGTGGCCTGCAGGATCAAACTGTTCGCCTCGGAGGGCGGACGAAATACGGAGCCTTGGTACTCAATCACGCCCGGATTCTACACTTGCGAGCCCCCAAGAGGTGACGTATACGGTAGAGTTCCGACGTTCGAGCTCCCAAACCCCCTCCACACCATGGCAACCACAACCGAAGACGTTTACGGCGAACTGCGCCAAGTTTTTGATCCCGAAATCCCGGTCAGCATCGTCGACCTTGGCCTTGTCTATGACGTGGCCATCGAAGGTGACACGGTCAAGATCCGTATGACCTTGACCTCCCAGACCTGCCCCGAAGCGCAAAACATCCCCGAGATGATGAAGCGTCGGGTGAACACTCTGGAAGGCATCGAGACCACAGAAATCGATATTGTCTGGGAACCCGCATGGGGCCCGCACTGCATCAGTGAAGAAGGTCGTAAGACCTTGGGCTTCGACGACGAGTAGTCAAGCCAAGCGCATACAACGAGAGAGGGGAGTCTGAACAGTGGTTCAGACTC
>JAESRM010000313.1 GCA_016764635.1 Planctomycetota bacterium | reverse complement strand
TGGGCACGCTCGCCTGCGCCCCATCCTGATGACGACCCTGACCACCATCCTGGGTCTCTTGCCCCTGACGGGTTGGCTAGCAGGCCTACCCCTGGTGGGTAATTTTGGCGGCGGCGAAGGCGCTGAAATGCGTGCGCCCATGGCCATCACCGTGGTCACGGGGCTTTCCTCATCGACCCTTTTGACCCTGATCGTTGTTCCCGTGCTGTACTACCTCTTGGTGGGCCGCGGATCGATACTCCCCGATACCGGGGACACCGAGCCCAGCGCCTAGTTCCCGAGCCCCCACCGCAACATGAAACCCAGCCCCCGCGACCTCTTCCGCGTGATCGTGTCCCGTCCCATCGGGACCATGGTCATTCTGGTTTCGCTGACCGTGCTCGGCCTGATCAGCTACTTCGGCCTGCCGATCGAGTTCCTGCCCGGCGGGATCCAAGGCTCCAGATTTTCCATTTGGGTCCGGCACCCAGGTTCCTCGGCGAATGAGAACGAGTCGAAGGTGGCGCAAATCCTCGAAGAGGAGTTGCGCACGCTTCCGGACATCGAGAACATCTCTTCCCGGTCCGATGATGACAGCGTCAATGTGCGTGTGCGCTTCAAGAGCGACGGCAACCTGGAATTGGCCCGCGCCGAATTGCGCGACCGCATCGAACGCGCCCGCCCGCGTTTGCCCGACACCATCGAGCGCATCAACGTGTGGGCCAACGACGACGGTGAGCCGCCCATCATGTTCTTCATGCTCATGGTGGATCCGGACGAGAAGAATCCGAGCCACCTGATCGAAGACGTCTACCAGCGCCGGTTGGAGGCCATCGAAGGCGTCAGCCGCGTCAACATCTGGGGCATGCGGGACGATGCCATCCGTATTCTGCTCGACGAGGACAAGGTGCGCGCTTCCCAGCTCAATATCGGCGAGCTCATCGGGCGCCTTAATGCGGACAACTTCGCCAAGCCCCTGGGGCAGGTACGCTCGGGCCGCAAGGAGTTGATGCTGCGCTCGGACATGCGCTTCGGCGATCTGAGCGAGATCGAGGACTTCCCCATCGGCAACGGCCAGAAGATTTCCGACGTGGCCACGGTCATGCGCACGCAAAGCRTKCGYGACTGGGTCTCCCGCATGGACGGTCGCCGYGCATTCTGGGGCATGGTCCARCGSGAAAGCGGCGCCAATGTGGTCGCCACYTGCAAGTCSGTCACGAGCCTYTTYGAGAGTTTCAAGGAKGATCCYAARCTGCGGGATCGCGTGCAAATCCGCCCGTTGTTCGACCARGGGGARATGATCGAGGCYTCCATGAACCGCCTGCAAAGCACGGCGATTTGGGGAGGYAGCYTGGCSATCATCGTGCTGYTGCTCTTCCTRCGCCGRCTGCGCACGACCYTGATCGTRGCCCTTTCGATCCCKGTCTCSGCCCTGYTKGCGCTCACCTACGARTTCTTCACGGGYGGTTCGTTCAACATGATGACCATGACGGGCTTGACCCTGGCCTTGGGCATGCTGGTCGACAACTCGGTGGTGGTCATCGAGAACATCGAACGCCTGCGCGCCAAGGGTGCCAGCAAGCTCGAAGCCGCTGCGGGTGGCGCCCGCGACGTGGCCCTGGCCATTTCCCTGGCCACGCTCACCACCCTGGCGGTGTTCCTGCCCCTGGTGCTCACCATTGAAAACCCCATGCTTGGGGTCTTCATCAAGGCCATGACACGCCCCCTGGCCATCGCCCTGGTTTTCAGCCTGATCGTTGCCCTCTTCTTCCTGCCGGTCCTGTCCCTGCTGGTCGGCTCCCCGCGACCGGGTTGGTCCCTGGCGCCCATCGGCCTGCTAGGACGCATTGTCCAGGTCCCCGTGTGGCTGCTGGCCCGCGCCATCGCCCTACTCCGCATCTGTTGGCGCGGCGTYCTCATCGGCCTGCAYCACGGCACGCTTTTGGTCGCGCGCTACCTGACGCCCCTACGCTTCCCCCTGGCCGGCGGCTTCCTGTTCCTCTGTTGGCGATCCTGGTCCAACAGCCAACCTACCTTCGCCTGGAATCAACAGCTTGAGGCCCTCGGCCTCTCCAGCGCGCCGAAGACAGGCCCCGGTTTCACGATCTTCGTCGCGCTCATCGGCACCTTACTGATCCTTTTTGCCCTGCCTAGGATCCGACGCCAAACGGCCCCCCTGATCGAAAGCGCTGGCTACCTGCCGCGCGGCAATTCGGTCTTGGCCTGGGTCCAATCCGCCAATCACTCCCTGCTCGAGTGGACCCTCACACACCGCTTGTGGGCCTCGATCATTTCGTTACTTGTCATCATGACCGGCATCTTCCCCCAGTCCAATCTGAGCTTCTCCGCTTTTGGTCAGGACGAGGACACTACGGAACTCACCATCCGCGTCGGCCTGGAGCCCAACTTCACGCTGTACCAGACCAGCGAGGAGATGCGCAAATACGAGGACTATTTCCAAGGGCGCAAGGAAGAGCTCGGTTACGAAAATGTCTCAGCCGGCTTCCGCGCCACACGCGGCCGCATCCGGTTGCACTTTAAGCAAGGTACGGTGACCAAGGAACAACTGCAGAGCTTGCGCAACCGCTTGCAGTCCGAAATTCCCCGCTACCCCGGGCACACCCTGCGCTTCGGGGATGAACAAGCCCTAGGCGATGCCAACAACCAACAGGTTCAGTTCGTGCTGCGCGGTACCCAAGCTGGTGAATTGGAACGCTTGGGCCTGGAGGCCGTCGAGATCTTGAAGGGTGTCTCGGGCTTAACGGATGTGGAATCCCCCCTGGAAAGCGCCCCCGAACAAGTGCGTTTGATCCTCGACCGCGAAACCAGTTTCGCCTATGGGGTCAGCTCCCAAGCCACCCTGCGCAATGTCTCCTGGGCACTGCGCGGAGCGCAACTCCCGCGCATGCAAGAGGAAGGCCGCGAGGTGCCCCTGCTCATCGAGTATGACCAGGAAAAACTCGCTGGCTTGGACACCCTGCGCAACCTCAATGTTTGGACCGGTGAAACCACCGTGCCCCTGGCAAGCTACGGCAAGCTCGACTTCCAACCGGGCAGTCGCGAGATTTGGCGAAGCAATGGTCAGATTTCCTTCTCGATCAATGCTCGCCTGGTCGACGCCAACAGCAAGGTGCAAGTGCAGCAAGCGGGCTACGATGCTCTGGAAGCCCTCAACATGCCGAGGGGCTACACCCTGGGCCGGGACTCGAGCGCCTTCAGCGAGCAGGAAGAACAATCGAGTCAGATGCTGATGGCTGCTTTCTTCGGTTTGATCCTGGTCACGCTGGTCATGGCCGTCCTGTTCGAATCGATCATCCTTCCCGCCGCGGTCATGACCACGGTGCCCTTCGCTATCGTGGGCGCGATCTGGACCTTATACCTCTTCAATCCCAACATGGACGTCATGGGCGCGATTGGTTTCATCCTGCTGATCGGCGTGGTGGTCAACAACGGCATCGTGCTGTTGGACAAGATCCACCGGCTGCATACGGTCGACGGCCTGTCGCGTAACGACGCAGTGCTGGAAGGCGCCCGCGCCCGCGTGCGCCCCATCCTGATGACCGCCATGACCACGGTCTTCGGCCTGCTTCCCATAGTGCTCGCACCCTACGACGGCAAGGGCATCGACTATCGCGTGCTGGCTTCCATCGTGGCTGGCGGTTTGGCCTTCTCGACCTTCTTCACCCTGTGGGTCGTGCCCCTGGCCTACACCCTGCTCGAGGACTTCCGCTTGTTCCTCTTCCACACCCTGCGCTTGAGCTTCTTGGGGAGCCGCAATCACCAGCCCGCCGATAGTGGAGCCAGCCTGAGCCGGCCCGCCACCGTGCAGCAATCCCACAAATCCTGAGCGTGCACGCTACAATCGCCCCCATGAAAATCACGATCGAATACTGCACGGCTTGAAACTACCTGCCCACGGCCTCCAGTTTGGAAGCCTCCATCAAACAAAAGCACCCGCAAGCGGATGTGGAATTGATCCCCGGCAGCGGCGGCACTTTCCTCGTGCATGCCGACGGCAAAAAAGTCTGGGACAAACTGGCTGACAACTCGGGCTTCCCCGACGAGGCCGCCCTGCTCGGAACCCTCTAACCGGGAAACCAGAAGCTGCAACCATCAAATTAAAGCGCCCCGGCCACGAACCGGGGCGCTTTTATATGTGCCTTGCCCCAGCCATCAAGTCCCGTCGGGGTGGCAATCCACACACTGGGGATTGGACCAAGAGTAGTCCTCCACTTTCAGATGGTCGCCCGCCGATCGCTTCTCCGCGTGGGCATGGCAATGCACACAACCACCCGGACCCGCAATGTTCGGCGCACTCAAATGGCAGTCCACGCAAGCCATGAACAAGTGCACGCCGACCCGTGGCCAGGCATGATCAAACACATCCGGCGACCAAGCATCGTTGGTGTGACACAGCTCACAGTTGCTGGGAAAGCCTTGGCCCAGGTGATTGGGATTGGCGACTGCGAAGTACTCCAACTCGTGACATCCCACGCATTGCCCCCTGAGGTTTGCATGGTTGAAGCCCGCTCCACCCCATGAGGTGGCCAGGTGGCAACGGTCGCACCGGTTCGTCCAACCCTGGGCCACATGGTCCGGGTCGGTCACGCGCTGCAGGTCCTCCCCATGACAGGAGAGGCACTCGGGATCAGCTCCGCTGAACTCTCCCACGCCGGCGCCAGGGTGGCACAGCCAACACTCCGTGGCCGCATGGGTGCCGGTCAAAGGGAATCGGGTGCGCTGGTGATCCGCCACGGCGCCGGTGGCTTGCCAGCTGCTTTCATCGTGGCATTGCGTGCAACCCTCCCCGAGAAGTCCCCGATGCACATCCGCATGGCAACCCGCGCAGCCCCGGGCTTCGTAGGCTTCGACCGGCCCGCGATCGTTGTGGCAACGCAGGCAAAGGGCAGCAGCGTGGGCCCCTTCGAGCGCATATCCGGTTTCGGTGGAGTGATCGAAGTCGATCTCGTCGCGAATCGTGTGCCAGTCCTTGCCAATGTGGCAGAGGGTGCAATCCGCCGGGAACGAGTCGTGGGGCATGACCGAACCGCGCTGCAACCACCAACCTTGAACGGGCACGCCCTGCTCGCTCAGGCAGGATGCGATCAAACAAGCCAGCACCATGGCCGCCCCGCTGTAGCGCAGCCAGAGTCGGCGCGCGCCATACTGTCCTTGAAATTCCACGCCCCATTAGAGCAAGTTTTCGGGCGCGTGCGCCACCTTCAGCGGACCCACCAGCTGCAGCCGGCCGGCTTTGTTATCCTGCCACCGCCCAAACCCCTGCCGCCTCATTCATTGATAGCACCATGACAGCCTGCCCCATCTGCGAAAAACACACGACCCCCATCGACACGCAGATCCATCGCGGAGAGCACGCGGCCCTCGTGCACTACCCCGTCTCGGAAGCAGAACCCAAGGCCTACAAGGGTCATTTGATGGTCGAACTGCATCGACATGTGACCAGTTTCGGAGAACTGACCGATGCGGAGGCCGCCGAAGTGGGCGTGATCATCGCGCGCGGCGTTCGCTTGCTGACCGACCAACTGGGCGCAGAGCATACCTATGTGTTCTCCATCGGCCACCTGGTGCCGCACCTTCACATCCACCTGGTCGCACGCTATCCAGGCACGCCCGAAGAATTCTGGGACGGCAAAAAACTGAGCACCTGGCCCGAGGCCCCCATGCTCGACCATGCCCAGGTTCTCGCCCTAGCGGCCGAATTTAGCTGCTAAACTAGGGTTTCGCGGTCCGTCCCAGAATATATGAGCGCCGACCCCCGAGGAAGGAACGTGCCGCAGACTATCCATCCACCGGGAGGCGCGGGCTGGCTCGGCGCAGC
>JAESRM010000086.1 GCA_016764635.1 Planctomycetota bacterium | reverse complement strand
CCAGCGGGTGAAACGACTTCTCATCTATCTACGGGCCTAGGCCGGACCACCCGACGATGAGGTGATGTGCGGGATATCCGTAATTTCTAGAAAGTACTGCGGTCAACAAGCGTCCCGGACTGGTGATTGTCAGCCCGCCGACCTATCCTCGGTGATGGAGCCCACACCAGCCCTAGATTACGCCCATGGAATTTGCGATTCAGACTTCTGCCCTCTCCCGTTCTTTTGACAGCTTTCGAGCGGTCAAAGCCATCGACTTGCGGGTTGAGAAGGGTACGTTTTATGGTTTCTTGGGGCCCAATGGGGCGGGGAAGTCTACGACGATTAAAATGTTGACCGGGTTGTTGGCGGTTAGTTCGGGCAGCATCGAGGTATTGGGGTTGGATCCGAGCCACGCTCGGCAGGCGCTTGAGATGAAGAGTCGCATCGGGGGGTTCCGGAGGACTTGGCGCTGTTCGACAACTTGAAGGCGGCGGAATATCTGACCTTTGTCGGGTCCATGCACAGCATGAAAAAGGGTTTGATGCGCACGCGCATCGAGGAACTTCTCGCACTGTTGGATCTGGAGAAGGACCGGGACAAGCTCACGGTCGAGTACTCCAGTGGCATGAAAAAGAAGTTGGCCCTGGCTGCTGCGTTGTTGCCTGACCCGGACCTGCTGTTTCTTGATGAACCCTTCGAAGGCGTGGACGCGATCGCCTCACTCACCATCCGCAAATTGCTGGCTACATTTGTGGAGCGCGGGTCCACGGTTTTCCTCACTTCTCACGTGCTTGAAGTAGTGGAGCGACTGTGCACCCATGTGGGCATCATCGTCGGCGGCGAATTGGTTGAGCAAACGCGCTTGGCGGACCTGGGCAGCGGTGGTTCGTTGGAGCAGCGCTTCTTGGAAGTCGTAGGCACGGACTTGGATGCCGACCCGCAGCTCAGCTGGCTCGGGGAGGACGGGGTTTGAACGGGAAACACCTCAAGGCCATCCTTTGGCTGCGGTGGCGCATCCTGCGCAACCGCACGCAGCGCTCGGGAAAAGCGAGCAGGGTGTTCATGGGCTTCTTGCTCATTGCAGCCGTCTGCCTTTCCGTAGCGCTCTTTGCGGGGTCGATCGCCCTTGGAATCCATCGCCTGCCGGTCTCCACGCCTTTTGAGATCTTCGTCGCTTGGCTCGCGCTCTGCCTCGCTTTTTTGTTCTCCTGGACCGTCGGGCTGCTATCCGACCTGCAGCGATCCGACGCCATGTCCTTCAAGAACCTGCTGCATTTGCCGGTCTCCTTGAGCTGGGTGTTCCTCTACAACTACTTGAGTTCATTCGTCAGCCTGAGCGTGATGATCTTCGTGCCCGCGATGTTCGGCCTGCTCTTTGCCATGGTTTGGGTGGATGGACCGATGATGGTGCTCGCATTGCCCCTATTGATCGGTTTCCTTGGCATGGTCACCGCGATCACTTATCAATTGCGCGGATGGCTGGCGCGACTCATGGAGGACAAACGGCGTGGGCGCAATATTGTTTCGCTGCTAACCCTTTTGCTTGTCCTGCTCGCGCAAGCGCCCAACCTCATCAACATGAGCGTGCAAAGCGATTCGCGGGCGGAACGTGCCGAGTTGCGCGAACTGAGGAATTTGTCGCGCACGGACGGTCCCGGCCAAGCCCTGGCCATTCAAAAACTCGCCCTACTAGAGGAGCAAGAAGTGCGCGAGGACTCTTCTTTGAAGGCGAGTCTTACATTGGGCGCGCAGGTGCTCCCCATCGGCTGGCTGCCCATTGGAATGCGCGCGGCCTCCGAGCGCCGTTGGTTTGTATCACTACTTTGCGGCCTGGGCATGCTTTCAATTGGCTCCTGGAGCCTGCGCCGTTCCTACCGCAAGACACTGCAAGGAGCGGTGAAAGGTGGCGGCGCCGCAACTCCTGTCCCGGTCCCCATCGAGTCGAACGTGCGCGCAGAGCCTTCTACCACGCAACGAAAGCCCAGCTTCGTTGAGCGCCCCGTGCCCTTCGTGAATGCGCGCGTGGCCGGAATCGCCCGCACCAGCCTGCTGTCCTTCGTGCGTGCGCCCGAAGCCAAGTTGATGCTTCTCAGCCCCATCATTCTACTGGGCCTCTATGGCTATATTTTGGTCCAGAGATCCTCCACGTCCACCTTCCAGGGGTACACGTCGTTCCTAACGCTAGGGGCCGTGACGATGGGAATGCTGAGCGTGATGCACATGATTCAAAATCAGTTCGGTTTGGATCGCGGGGGTTTTCGGGCCTACCTGCTCTCCCCCACTCCGCGTGCTGAGATCCTGCTCGGTAAGAACATCGCGATGGCACCCATTGCTTTCATCATCGGCTTTGCAGCCCTGACCCTGGTGCAGGTCCTCATGCCCCTGGGAGCTCTCCACCTGCTCGGCGCCTGCTTTCAATTGGCATCCGCCTACCTGATGCTTTGCATGCTTTGGAATTTGATTTCAATCATCAGCCCCATTCGACTGAAGGACAACGGCATGAAACCCGCCAACGCCTCGTTCAAGGGCTCCATGATCCAATTGGGCGCCAGCCTGTTGGTTCCGGTGGTACTGCTGCCCCTGATTGTGCCCGCCATCGCCGAGAAAATCCTAGGCTGGCAGCACACCCCCCTGTTCACGGTTTTACACCTGCTCATCCTGGTCGCAGTGTTCCTGATCTACCGCCTGGCCATTCGCCACCAGGGACTGTTCCTGCAAGCCCGCGAGCAGCGCATCCTGATCACGCTGACCCAGGAATAGGTGGCTGGAGGTGTCCAAGAGAATCCCGGGCTGGCCGCTCAATAGAGCCGGTCCCCTAGTTGTAGTGGGCCTCCAAGCCCGATTTTTCTTCGATCGGCAGGCGAATGGTGAAGGTGGTGCCTTCGCCGACAACCGTTTCGAAGGTTAAGGAACCTCCATGTTCGCGCACCACGACCGAATGGGCCAATGAGAGGCCCTGACCCAGGCCCTTGCCGAGGGACTTGGTGGTGAAGAATGGGTCAAAGATTCTCCCGCGCGCATCTTCGGGGATGCCGGTCCCCGAATCGGTGACGCGGATTTCGACCATCTCTCCAATGCGCTTGGTTTGAATCTTGATGGTGCCCTTTTCAGTATCGGTCTCGCGCACTTTGTCGGCGATCGCGTGGGCCGCGTTCACCACCAGATTCAGTATCACCTGGCTGAAGCCGCCTTGCAGGCAGCGGACCAGGGGCAGTTCCGGATCCAGGTCCATTTCCATATCCGCCACGTAGCGCCACTCATTGGCCGCAACCGTGACTGAACTCTCAACCACCCGATTGAGATCCACTTCAATTTTATCCATGTTCCCATCGCTGGAAAACGCGTTCATGGACCATGCGATCTTGCGCACCATCTCCACGCCGTGCAAGGACTCGTCGATCGCCCGCGGGACTTCCCCGGTCAAGAAGGACACGTCGACCATGGACATGGCCGAGCGTAATTCCTCTGCCAAGTGAATGGAATCCCCTCCGCCACAAACAGACTCAGCGAGCTGTTCAGCGGTCTGGAGTAAGGGAGTGAGCTCGCCAAATGTGGTTTGGAGGAATTGGGTATTTGCGCCGATGAACTGGGCGGGTGTGTTGATTTCGTGGGCCAAACCTGCGGCCATCGTTCCGAGCGCTTCCAACTTTCGCGCTTCAGACAACTGGGCCTCTATGCGCTCCTTGTCTCGTTCGGCCATCACGCGCTCCGTAGTGTTCGTGGACACGATCATGAGGTAGTCGACCTCACCCTCGTCATCATTGACCGGAACCAAGACTGAATGGAACCAGAGCACGTTGCCATGCACATCCACAATACTGGAATCAAGTGTGCCGACTCTCCCCGTCAAGAGCGCTTCGCGCATGCAAGCCGTCATAGCTTCGCTGAATTCTTCTGGGTAAAAATCGAGCGGGTAGGGTTTTCCGTAATACGGGGTGATGTCATCCAACCCCAGGTCCCGGACCCCCGCACAGCTCATGTAGCGCAGGTTGAAATCCCTGTCCACAATTTTGGTGCACATGGGCGAATTGTCCAGCCAGGCTCGACTGCTCCGCTCAGAATCCCGTAATTCCCGTTCGACCCTTTCCTTTTCTTTGATGTGAAGTTCCAGATCGCCCACATGGGCCCGAAGCTCCGCGATGATCTGCGTGAGTTCCTCGTTCGTTTTTGAGTATTCGTGTGACATGATTCGCCCCTCTTGGCTGGACCGACTGCGCTAGAGTTACCTTTCGGATATCACCCCCCCCGGAAAACTGTCTAGCTTGCGTGAGTCTCACATCTGAACCACATGGGCTGCCCTGGGCCGCCCTAGCGCCGGAATCAGGCCGAGGATCGGCGAAAATCTGCCGAGAACCCGGTTTGAGCATGCTCAAGCGCTCAAACGGATCCCTAGCCCCCCCTTCACCTGGACCCCCATCTGCTCTAAGGTCTCTGCCATGTCTAAGCTCAGCGATAAGTACCCCGCCGGTATCCTCACCGGCTCGCAAGTGACCGAAATCTTTGCCGACGCGAAGGCCAAGGCTTACGCCCTGCCCGCGGCGAACTGCACAGGAACCAACACCGTGAATGCGGTCATGGAAGCGGCGGTTGCGGTCAACTCCCCGGTCATCCTCCAATTCTCGGTGGGAGGCGGCCAGTTCTTTGGCGGCAAGTCCGTGCCGAATGAAAACCAGGCCGCAGGCATCGCCGGCTCCATCGCTGGAGCCCACCACGTGAACACCATGGCCGCCGCCTACGGCGCCCGGGTCATCCTGCACACCGACCAYKSTKCCARRARMWWRYTGCCTTGGATCGACGGCCTGCTCATAGCCAGCGAAGCCCACCACGCTCAAACGGGCAAGCCCCTGTTCAGCTCCCACATGCTCGACCTGTCCGAAGAGCCCATCTCGGAGAACCTGGACACCTGCGTCGCATACCTCAAGCGCATGTCCGCCATCGACATGACCTTGGAGATCGAACTCGGCATCACCGGCGGCGAAGAGGACGGCGTGGACAACACCGACGCCGACCAATCCGATCTGTACTCCAAGCCCGAGGAGATCGCCTACGCCTACGAACGCCTCTTGGAGGTCAGCCCGAACTTCACCATCGCTGCTGCCTTCGGCAACGTGCACGGCGTCTACAAGCCGGGCAACGTGCAGCTCACCCCCACCATCCTGCGCGACTCCCAGGCCCACGTGGCCGAAAAGTTCAAGACCTCCGACAGCAACCCGGTCAACTTCGTCTTCCACGGCGGTTCCGGTTCCTCCGCTGCCGAGATCAAAGAAGCCATCTCTTACGGTGTCATCAAGATGAACATCGACACGGACCTGCAGTGGGCTTTCTGGGATGGAGTCCGCAGCTTCGTCACCGAGAACCACGACTACCTGCAAAGCCAAATCGGCAACCCGGACGGCGAAGAGAAGCCCAACAAGAAGTACTACGACCCGCGCGCCTGGCTGCGCTGCGGCGAGCAATCCTTCGTCAAGCGCTTGACCCAGTCCTTCGAAGAACTCAACTGCATCAACCGCCTCGGTTAGTGGTTTAGCAAAGGCCCCCATTCAAGAAGCCCTCCCGCATTTGGCGGGGGGGCTTCTTTCGTGCCTGGCTGCTTTCCGCGCCCTATTCGAGGCCTTTTGCGAACCGAGGGTCGAGGCGCGCTGCCGTTTCAAGATGGCGCTGGGACTCCTGCCCGCGGCCCTGTGCCTTGCGCAGCATGCCCATGTTGAATTGGGCCGGCGCGAATGTGGGTTTGAGTTCGAGGGCCTTCTGCAGCTGCTCTTCCGCTTCGGTCAAGCGTTGATGGCTCAGGTACAAGAAACCCAGGTTGCTGCGGATCTCCGCGTCCTTGGGTGAGAGTT
>JAESRM010000085.1 GCA_016764635.1 Planctomycetota bacterium | reverse complement strand
AGTCACTTCCACAGCGAAGCGCGGGTGCCCCGCAGGAGCCCGAATCGAGCCCTAAGCTGGGAGATGGCGTTCACAGTGAGAGCCGCTACGAACTAGAGCGGCTATTGAAGTCCAGTGAGCTCGCTTGGCAAAGCCGGGTGGAGATCCTGGAGCGGCGCCTGGAGAAAATGGGGCGCTTGCTCGAAGGGGTGGGGAACAACTCTGACAACGCAATTCCCCTAGAGGTTGGGGTCCCCTCCCGCTTTCAAGCTGTGCAAGGATTGAGTACGGCGGACACTCAATTCGAAGCCAAATCTGGGCTGATGTCCGCCTTGTTTCTAGCGAATCAGAAAATGAGAGAAGGGCTCAACGGCCGATCTGCGGGCTGATTAGACCCAATCAGGAATACGTTCATCGATCGCCTTCGCGATGGCGTCCCGGGTCTCCTGGTAGAACTGCAAGCTTCCACCTATCGGATCGGGGATGCCACTCCCGGAAGGGCTCAACAGCATCAACTTGGGTGCCAGCTCGGCCGGCAGGGTTGCTTTCAAGGCGGAGCTGTGGCTCTCGGTCAGGCAGAAGATGAAGTCTACGCCCTTCGCGATGGCCTGAAGGGCTTGGGTCGCCGTGTGGGAGGATATGTCGATATCCCAAGGGGTGAGGGCTTCAACGGATTCGGGGGAAACAGGCGCTTGCGGATTGGCGTAGACGCCAGCGCTAGAAACGCGGAAACCAAATTCGTGCAGTTCGGACGGATTGGCGCTCAGCGCTTGGGCGATCCGATGGCGGGCAATGCCTTCAGCCATGGGGGAGCGGCAGGTGTTGCCAGTGCACACAAACAGGAGCCGCAGTCCGGCCTGTGCACGCAGGTCTTCCAGGGAGATGCGTCCGCTGCGGAGAAGCTCGAAGCGGCCCGGTCGAATGGCCAGAATGGTGGAGCTGCCTCCCAGCTCGGAAGCAGCGCCGTCGCCGATAGCTGCCAATTGCTTGCCGAAGCTTTCGGCCACACCCTGGGCTGTCGTCAAGGGTTCCTGGCCCGTGCTATTGGCGCTGGTCATCACGATGGGGAAGGACGCACTGGCCAGCAAGTCCTGGGTGGCGGCATGGCGCGGCATGCGCACACCGATTTGCCCATCCTGGGTAATGGCTTGTAGGTTTCGGATACGAGCTTGCTCGGCATCTATGGGGAGGACCAGTGTCAACGGGCCGGGCCAGAAAGCTTCGACGAGCCGGCTGGTCAGTGCGGGCCAGGGAGCAAATTCTAGGAGGGCGCTCGCTTCACCCACGTGCCACGTGAATGTTTGATCTTGGGAGCGTCCTTTGAGCTCGGAGAGGGCTTGCAGGGCTTTGGGGTCGTCTGCCCTGGCCGCCAATCCGTAACAAGTCTCAGTGGGAAGTCCAACGACCTGGCCTTTTTCAAGGCAGCCTAGTAGCTCGCTTTGGGTTTCAGGAGCGACGGGGGAATGGCTTGGAAATGAAACGATGTGCGGGCTCATATGGAGTGCCAGCCTAACGACCCACCCACTCCGGGCCCTATTTTTTGTGGCGAAACGGTGTGTTGTGGCCAGGGGCCCGTACCCTATGGGAATGGTCGATTCCCCGAGTGACGCCCTCCCCGATCCCCGTGGGGGCCCCAACGAGTTCCTGACCCTGGTGGCCAGGGGCTTGGCACATGAGATCAAGAACCCACTTTCCACCATGGCGATCAATCTGACCCTGCTCGAGGAGGAGTTCGAAGGGGATCGCGCTGGTGGGGCTCCCGAGCCGAGTGCCCAGGACAAACGCTGCCTCAAGCGTATAGGCGTGTTGACCCGCGAGGTCTCCCATTTGGAGGGCATCCTGGATGATTTCCTACGCTTCGCCCGCGGCGGGCAAGTGAACCGGGCACCTGCAGACTTGAGCGCGCTCATTCGGGAGGTGCTCGACTTCACGGAACCGGAGCACCAAGCCTCGGGCATCGTCGTTCATGTGGACGTGCCGTCCAGCATGCCTTTGGTGATGATCGATACGGAAGCTTTCCGTGGTGTGCTGATCAATCTATTCGTCAATGCCCGACAGGCCATGCCTGGAGGGGGCGAATTGATCGTGCAGGTGCGGCGCCAAGGACCGTGGGCCGAGGTGGTCATCACCGACACGGGTGTGGGCATGGATGAGGATCAATTGGCGCGCTGCTTCGACCTATACTGGTCGACCAAGCGCGAGGGCACCGGGTTGGGGCTATCCACGGTGCAGCGCACGATCGCGGAACATGGCGGCACTGTACACGTGCTTTCAGAACCCGGCCGTGGAACCAGTTTTACGATTTGCGTGCCGTTCGTTCAGGAGCTCGCCGGTCAAGGCTCCGCTGGAGCGAACCCGCAGGACGCAAGCGCTTCCAAAGAAAACAACGCAGGTGATTCCGAATGAAAACCGCTCGAATTTTGATTGTCGACGATGACTTGCAACACGCGGAATCCTTGGCGGACGCCCTCGATGGGGAAAAGTACAGTTGCGTGGTCGCCGGCTCCGGCAAGGAAGGTGTAGAAGCCCTGAAGGGCGATGCCTTCGCCGTCGTGTTGACGGACCTGCGCATGTCCGACCTGTCGGGCTTGGAAGTCTTGAAGGAGGCGCGTGTCTTGCAACCCGATGCCGCGGTGCTCTTGATCACCGGGCATGCTTCGATCGAGACAGCCGTGGATGCGATGCGTAGTGGCGCTGAGGATTACCTTCCAAAGCCTGTCAAGCTGGCTGAATTGCGCAGTAAGGTCGCTCGTGCCGTAGAGCGCTATGAGCTGCGTAACCACAACGAAGAGCTGATTCGACAGAACCAGGATCTACGACGCCAGCTCGACAAGCGTTTTGGCTTTGAAGGCATCCTGGGTCATTCCCCCGAAATTCAACGGGTGTTGGAAACCCTGGGTCAGGTCGCAAGCACTTCTGCCAACGTTTTGATCCTTGGCGAAAGCGGCACCGGCAAAGAGCTCGTGGCTCAAGCCCTGCACAACAACAGCCCGCGCGCGAAAAGGAATTTCGTGGCTGTGAACTCCGCAGCCATGTCCGAAGGCTTGATCGAATCCGAGCTGTTTGGCCATGTGAAGGGTGCGTTCACCGGAGCGCTTTCCGATAAGGTAGGTCGCATCGGTTTTGCGGATGGGGGCACGCTCTTCTTGGATGAGGTCGGTGACATGCCGAAGTCCACGCAAGCCAAGTTGCTCCGCGTGCTAGAAACGCGCGAGGTCATGCCCGTGGGCGGCAACAAGGTCACCCCGGTAGACATTCGTTTGATCGCGGCCACCCACCAAAACCTAGGGGCCATGGTCGAGCAGGGTACCTTCCGGGAGGACCTTTTCTATCGGCTTCAGGTGGTCAGCATCGTCCTGCCTCCTTTGCGCAAGCGGCATGGGGATGTGCCCCTGCTCGTCGAGCATTTCATCAAGGACTTTGCCAAGCAACACGGTCGCGAGGTCACCGGAATCACACCTGAGGCGCGCGCCTTGCTGGTCCGTTATCCCTGGCCCGGAAACGTGCGTGAGCTGCGCAATGCGGTGGAAAACATGGTCGTGCTCGCTCGCGGGGACTGCCTGACCGTGGACGACCTGCCCGAGGGCATCAAGGGTGGTGGCAGTGCCAGCGCCAGTTCGGGTGGGTTCCTGCTGGAGGGCTCTTCCTTGGAGGAGGTCGAGAAGGCCCTTATCCAGGCCAATTTGGAGCTGATGGGGGGCAACCGTCAAAAGACCGCACAGGTGCTTGGTATCGGGGAGCGAACCCTCTACCGCAAGATCAAGGAATACGGTCTGTAGCGCGGAGGCCGGGGCGCCATTGTGGCAGTGCCGCTTTTTGCCCCCCGCGCCAGTGTGCCAGAACGGCAGCCGAGCTTGGCTTGTGGGCGCATCGCGTTCCAGTAACCCGTTGCCGTATAGTGACTTATGTAGCCTGTCGTATCTTGGCACGCGGCTTGTATAAGGGTTTGCAGGTACGGCTCCCCCCGTGCCCCCTGGCCAGGAGGCCCTTCAAATGAGTAAAAGCAAAATCATCGGTATCGACCTTGGAACCACGAACTCTGTGGTTGCCGTTATGGAGGGTGGAGAACCCGTCGTGATCACCAACCTGGAAGGCGCGCGCACCACGCCCTCGGTTGTAGCCTTCCAAGAGGATGGCACCCGTCTGGTCGGAGCCCCCGCCAAGCGCCAGGCCGTCACCAACCCGACCCGTACCATCGCTTCCATCAAGCGCTTCATGGGTCGTCGCCACCACGAGGTCGCCGACGAAGAGAAGAGCGTGGCCTACAAGTTGGTCGGAGGTCCCGAGGACCTGGTCAAGGTCGAGATCGGAGACAAGCAGTATTCCGCTCCTGAGATCAGCGCCATGACCTTGCAGAGCCTCAAAGAGGCTGCTGAGAAGTACCTGGGCGAAACCGTCGATCGCGCGGTCATCACCGTGCCGGCTTACTTCAACGACTCCCAACGCCAAGCCACCAAGGACGCGGGCGCCATCGCCGGCCTCACGGTCGAGCGCATCATCAACGAGCCCACCGCAGCCACCCTGGTCTACGGCTTGGACAAGAAGAAAGAGGGACGCGTCGCGGTCTATGACCTGGGCGGCGGTACCTTCGACATCTCGATCCTCGAGATCGGCGACGGCGTCTTCGAAGTACTCGCCACCAACGGCGACACCCACTTGGGCGGCGACGACTTCGACGAGATCCTGATCCAGCACGTGGCTGACGAGTTCAAGAAAGATTCCGGCATCGACGTGCGCAACGACCCGATGGCGCTCCAGCGCCTCAAGGAAGCTTGCGAGAAAGCCAAGTGTGAGCTCTCCGCCAGCACTTCGACCGACATCAATCTGCCGTTCATCACCATGGACGCCACGGGTCCCAAGCACTTGGCCATGTCCATCAGCCGGGCCAAGTTCGAGTCCCTGGTCGGCGACCTGGTTCAGCGCAGCATCGATCCCTGCATGGCAGCCCTCAAGGACGCGGGCCTTTCCGCATCCGACATCGGCGAAGTGCTCATGGTCGGCGGTTCCACCCGTATTCCGCTCGTGCAGGAGAAGGTCAAAGAGTTCTTCGGTCAAGATCCCAACCACGGCGTCAACCCCGATGAAGTGGTCGCGCTCGGCGCAGCCATCCAAGGCGGCATCCTCGCTGGCGACGTCAACGACGTGGTCCTCTTGGACGTGACGCCCCTTTCCCTGGGCATCGAAACCATGGGCGGCGTGTTCACCAAGCTCATCGAGCGCAACACGACCATCCCCACTTCGAAGAGTCAGATCTTCTCCACGGCAGCCGACAACCAGGACACCGTCGAGATCAAGGTCTTCCAGGGCGAGCGCGAGTTCGCTGCGGACAACCGCCTCTTGGGCAACTTCGTACTGAAAGACATCCAAGGCGCTCCCCGCGGAACCCCCCAGATCGAGGTCAGCTTCGACATGGACGCCAACGGCATCCTGAGCGTCAAAGCCACGGACAAAGGCACCGGCAAAGAGCAGTTCATCAAGATCGAATCCTCCTCCGGTTTGAGCGAGGAAGAGGTCGAGAAAATGACGCGCGAAGCCGAGGCCAACGCCGAGCAGGACAAAGCCCGCCGCGAGGTGGTCGACGCCAAGAACCAAGCCGAGCAGATCTGCCACGAGGTGGAGAAGCAAATGACCGAAAACGGCGACAAGCTTGAAGAGTCCGACAAGAGTGACATCGAAACGGCCGTGGCCGATTTGAAGAGCGCTGCTGAAGGCGACGACAAGGCCAAGATCGAAGAAGCCATGACCCACCTTCAAACGAAGGCTGTCAAGCTTGCCGAGGTGGCCCAAGCCGCTGGCGAAAGCGAAGGCGACAACGGCGAGAATGCTGAAGGCGCCGACGACGAAGCTGTCGACGCTGACTTCGAAGTGAAGTCCTGAGGACCCACGTCC
>JAESRM010000084.1 GCA_016764635.1 Planctomycetota bacterium | reverse complement strand
CCCGCGTTCAGGTCAGCATCGATAGCCATTTGCTTGCCGGGCATGGCGTCCAGAACGAAGCGAGCCGCCACTTCTGAAATCCGGCCAGAACCCTTGGTGATGACCACGAATTGGATAATGATCAAGATCAAGAATACAACCAAACCCACTGCCAAATTGTCGCCGGCCACAAAGCTACCAAAGGCCTCGATCACTGCGCCGGCCTTGCCACCGCTCAGAATCATCCGGGTGGAAGCCACGTTCAACCCAAGTCGGAACAGGGTCGCGAACAGCAGGATGGACGGGAAGGTCGAGAGGTCGACAGCACTTCGCGCGTTCATCGTCACCATCAACAGGAGCACGGCTCCGGTCATGTTCAATGCCAGCAGCATGTCCAATGCCGCTCCGGGTAGGGGCGTGATCATCGTGATCATCAACCCCAGCACGCCTGCGCCTAGAACCCAATCGCCATAGCGGTTGAGTAGGCCTGCGAAGCCTGTTTCTGTATTGCTCTTCGTACTCATTGTCTTATCTCACGCTGCCGGCGGTTTGCCGAGCATGTTCTGGGTTCATGACGAAGGCGAGGATCTTGGCCACGGCTTCAAACAGGTCTTCGGGGATCTCATCCCCGATATCCACCAAGCGGTGGAGGCCGCGCGCTAGGGGCGGGCTTTCAACGATAGGTACGCCGTTTTCGACGGCCACACGCTTGATGGCCTGGGCGATCAGGTCCATACCTTTCGCAAGCACAACCGGCGCTTTGTGCGGATCGTTCGGGTCATACTTCAACGCCACGGCAAAGTGCGTGGGGTTGGTGATCACGACGCTGGCATCGGGCACGTCCTGCATCATGCGGTTGGAGGCCATCTCTCGTTGCGTGGCACGAATGCGCGCCTTCAACTGGGGATCGCCTTCCGTGTTCTTATTCTCATCCTTGATCTCTTTCTTGCTCATGCGGTTGTCCTTGATGTGCTGGAAACGCTGGTATGCGAAATCCACAACAGCAAGCACGATGGCTGCCGCAATGCCGGCCAAAGCCGTCTTACCAAGGATGGTTATGGAACGTGCGAGGACCACACCCAAGTCCATGGCCGTCAACGCCGCGAAACCGTCCCATTGCACGTAAAGTGCGCCGTAGACTGAAATACTAACGAATGTGATTTTGCCAATAGCGAGCCCTGTGCGAACCACCCCGCGCATGCCGAAGATCTTCTTCAGGCCCTTCATCGGGTTCAACTTTCCAATTTCAATTTCAAGCGCCTTAGGCGTAATCCGGAAACCGATCTGGCTATAACCGCTGAGAACTGAAATCACATACAGGGGTGCGATGAATGCRAGGACGATCGGTAAGAAGCGCCAGGTGGCCGCTTCGATCAAATTCACGAAGTACAGTTTATTGGGATACTCCATTGCTGTACCCGCGAGCTTGGCGAACACCTCACGCACGAGGCCTTTGCCTTCAGCCCACAGAAGCGGACCTGCCGTGGCAAACGCACCCACCGCGCCCAATAGTGCCAGGGCCACGATGACTTCGCTCGACATGGCGACCGTTCCTTTCTCGCGCGCATCCTCGAGTTTCTTCGGGGTGGCGTCCTCTGTCTTGTCAGACTGCTCGGTCTCAGCCACGCGGCACCGCCATTGCACTCAAGCCTTGATTCAAACTAATCATCAAGGTATCCAAAAGATGGTCGGAAGCCGGTTGAATCCAAGGGGAGAAAACCAGCAGGCCGGTGAGGCCCCCAAGGACCCGCATGTTGAATCCAAACTCGATCACGTTGATCTGGGGAACGATTCGCACGAGTAAGGCCATGACGAGGGACACGATCGCCAAGAGCAAGATGACCGGCGCTGCGAAGGTCAAGCCAGCCTTGAATAGCTCGGCAAAAATGTTCAGAACCGAGTCATATATCTCGTCATTCCAATGCATCACGCCCACAGGAGCGCACTCATAGGAGGCTGCGAGTGCACGGATCAGCCACAGGTGCGCGTCTACCGASAGCAAGACCAAGACGAACATGGTCTCGTAGAAGAATGCGATAACCGGGGATTGGGTGCCCGAGTTGGGGTCCAACAAACTAGCCATGCTGAACTGCATTTCGTGGCCGACCATCACACCCGCTACACGCACTGCAAGCATGAYSWACWGCRKSATGAAGGCCAGGAAGAAGCCAATGCCGACCTCGCGAGCTCCTAGAACAGCGAACTCAAAGATGCCGGGCGAATAGCCGAGGGGTTCGCCAACCGCTAGGTAGAGCACGATCGATAAAATGCCGATCAGCCCTACTTTGGCGCCTGAGAAACTTGTGGAGCTACCCAAGAGCGGTGCTGCCAGCACGAGTGCGCTGGTGCGAATCAAGAAGAGCCCCAAGGCCTCAATCGTTCCATCGGGTAGGAACATCATGAGAGGCCAAACTCCACAAGTTGACCCAGTATCCGGACCGTAAAGGACCGCAGGATCTCCAATGCGGGCGCCAAGAGCATCAGGGTGAGGATCATCACCGCCAACATCTTGGGAACTAGGCTCATGGTTTGCTCTTGGATCGAGGTCAGCGCTTGGAACAAACTGATCATCACACCTACGAACAAGCCCRCCAGGAGAGCAGGCCCGGCCACAATCATTGTGGTCCAAAGCAGGTCTCGAGCCAGGTCGATGATGCGTAGGTCAAATCCGTTCATAGCTGTGCTTTAGTGGTTCCGTCAGACGACGAAGGAGGTCACAACGGATTGACAGATCAAGTGCCAGCCATCGACGAGCACGAAGACGAGGATCTTGACCGGGGTTGAGATCGTCACAGGCGGTAGCATGAACATGCCCATTGAGAGCAGGATGCTGGCCACGACCAGGTCGATGACCAGGAAGGGCAAGAACAGTAGGAATCCCATCTGGAAAGCGGTCTTCAGCTCACTGAGCACGAAGGCGGGGATCACGATCCGCGCGGGCAGATCCTTGAGGGCCGCTTCTTCGGCTTCCAAGTCCTCCTCCCCTTGCAACCCATCAATGCCCGGCTCTGCAGCCATGACCACATCGCCCATCGTCCCTTCCGCGATCTGGCGGAAGAGTTCCAGTTCGCTAGGGCGTGTGTTGCTCACCAGGAAGATTGAGAATTCATCCCAAGTGGCTTCCAAGGCATCCGAAGCGCCCATCTCGCCTGCTTGGTAAGGCACCCAGGCTTTTGTATGAACCGCCTTTCCAACCGGCGCCATGACGAACATGGTCAAGAACAAGGCTAGGCCCATCAAGACCGGGTTCGGGGGCAGCTCGTTGATSGAAAGTGCCCGACGAACGAAGGACAGCACGATGATGATGCGAGTGAAACATGTGATGGTCACAAGTACCGCTGGCAACAGGGAGAGAACCGTGAGCAGCAGGGCGATTTCGACAGCGGTCGACAATCGCTCAGGCCCAGACGGTGCGTCCAGGCCGGGCAATGAGCCAGCTGACAGGGCTCCGTCGAGCAAGGATGCCGGACCTTGGGCAGCGAATGCGCCCGAGGTCAGCAGAATGGCCGCAAGGACCAGGTAGAAGAACAAACGACGGTGGATCAACAGAGTTCCTCCAAGCCACCGTTCGCGATGCGCGCTTCCGTTTGCGGGGATTTCATACCTGCTGCGCGCTTGGCGTCCAGCTGTTGTTGAGCTTGATCTAGAAGGCGCTCGAAGCTATCACCCGTTACGCCACTGGCTTCAGGCTGGGTTTTCACCCGGTTCTGACCTTGCGGCTTCAGGATGGAGCGCAAACCGCCAATCGAAGGCCTTTCCTTGCTCTTACCGGCGCGGGGAGACTTGCGCCGCTCGTTGTTCACCATGTCCGCGTCCAACTCCGCCAGGAGAGAGACGCTCTTCTCACCCAAGCCAATGGCGAAGGTGCGGTCGTAGCAGCGAACAACTGCCACATGGCGACGTGAGCCCAAGGGCAGCATGTCGACGACCTCAAGGGACCGTTGCAGGCCTTTGAAGCCCAGGCTTCCTTTGTTGACGAGCTTGCGGATCCCAATGGCGGTCAGGACCAAAACGACGCCAACCCCGCCGAGGACGGCGAAGTAGCGGGTCAGGTTGGGGCCCTGGACTTGGGGTAGGTCCTGTAGCAGGGCCAGTGTGGTGAGCATGTGCATGGCGGTTCGAGGGGGTACGACCGGCCAATAAGCAAAGCCCGTGCCAACCTCGAAAGCGCGCCCATATGCGCCTAACGGGCGCTGTTCGCGGCGATGCGATATTCCACACTGTTGAAATTTTCAACACCCGTTGCATCTTTCACCACGTGCCAGCGATGGCCCGATCCCCCCTGGAGCGCCTCCCTCCCCATGAACTGGGCTGGTCCTCCAACCTGTCCAGTTCTTAGACAGCTACCTCTTCGGCCGTCAGCTCCTCTAGTATCCAAATCCGATGCCCGGCCAACAGGGGATGGCTCTCCATGGCTTCTCGGGCTTGCTGCATCATCGGCGCCACTTCAGAGCAACCACCGAATTGGTATCCCGCCCAAGCGGCCAGGACCCATCCGTCGGGAAGCTCGGGATCCAGCATGGGTGCGAGAATCTCCAAAGCCTCCCCGGCTTGACCGCCAAGGATCAAAGCTTCGGCGAAGCCTAAGCGCGCCTCCAGGTGCTGGGGTTTGACCTTCATGGCCGCTTCGAAGGCATCCAAGGCCCCTTCGGGCTGCTTCTGTAGGATGCGCGATATGCCCRGTTGAGTGTATGCCAGCCATCCCGTGAGGCCCGGTATCACCGCGGCCTGAAAAGCGTCTTCCTTCTGTTCGATGATGCGCAAGCAGGACTTTTCGGAACTCGCCAGTGCGATTTCATTCACCGCATCGGTCCTATCTTGGCTCCAAGTGCCACACTCAATGATGGCGGAGAAGTACAACAGGTTAGGGTGATCCCCATCCCAACCGATGGCTAGCGCCAGGGTCTGCTGAGCCTCAGCCCTGCGGTTTTCCTGCATCAAGAGCATCGTGCGCAAGGTCGCGGTGGGCGTGCTATCGGGCGCCGGCTGACCCTGCTCGTGCAACCTGCAAAGCTCGGACCACGCAGCTTCGATGTGAGGCTTGGCTTCTTGACCCTTACCCAACAGGGCGTACTCATGCCCCAAGCACGTGAGATACACCACATTGCTCGGCTCCAATTCGCATGCGCGCTCCAGCAGGCTGGTGTTGCGATCGGCTTTTCCAAGTCGCTCGCGCAGCTCGGGGATGCCTCCCAAGTGAATGATCGGGGCTTCCAGGGTCACCATGCGCCTGCCCTTCTGAACCCAACGGGTCACATGCTCGTGCACGATGCCCTCCCACGGGAGGTCCTCGGTACGGCGCAAAAGCCGCTCCAGAAGCACCGGTGAACCGATTCGGGCAACACCACTCAATACGTCCTCGTGGGAGGCATCGAGCGAATCGGCATTGTGCAGCGGAAGGCGCGCTCCATCGATCTCGCCGGCGTCTACTGCCGCGCGAATGACTTTGCCTGCATCGGCCGACAATCGCTCATCCGCGTCCAATATCAGCACATAACCCTCTTTCACATGGGCGATACCCGCATTGCGTGCCTCGGAGAAGTCGTCGTTCCAGGCGTGGTGGATCACTTGCGCGCCTGCGGCCTCGGCAATCTGAACCGTCCGGTCGGTACTGCCCGTATCCACGACGATAATGTCATCCACAAGGCCCTTCACGGATGCAAGGCAGTCGGCCAGCATGGCCTCTTCGTTGCGGACAATAGTGCAAAGAGTAAGTCGATTCATGATTCGTTCGATGTCAGGGGAAGGCCGGTCTTGCGCAGCCATTTAATGGATCTCTTACGACCACCGGTCGTGTCGGCCGACGAGCAAAATTATGGAAGGCAAACAATTACAACTGTTGAGGGAACTACTTTTTTAGCAAATACGACGTTACATCAAGAAGTTTTTGGACCGTTTTCAATGGTAGT
>JAESRM010000312.1 GCA_016764635.1 Planctomycetota bacterium | reverse complement strand
GAAACGCTTTGATCGCCTGCTTTGTGCATTGGCGATTTTGTGTTTTATGGTGCAGCAGTTGGCTGCGCCGGTGTTTTGCGTTTTGCATGAGCATGAGATTGGGGATGGTGGTTTGGTGCTGGCCGGTGTGGAGCATTGCCCGACCCATGTGGGTCGCGACCATATGCATGGCGATGAAGTGGTCCACTCGGGAGACGAGGACCCGGATCATGAGCCCCATCCGGTAGAGGATGAGCTGACCCGCGTGGTGGAGAAGCTCACACCGAGGGTTCCGAGCAGCTCGGTGATGCAGAACTTCGTTTGTTTGCATTGGGAGTGGGCAGCGTTGTCCGAGGCAGAACCGCGCTTGGTRKSTKTGNKSTTGKTGNNKAGYGNAWSCYSWCCATNRACCRCCNGANKTGKTGKGKCANKSYYYSRCKCGGNCCTCCTGTGATTGTCTGAATTTCGTGGGCTGTGCTTAGGCGCGGCCTTTTGTGGTTTGGCCTTGGGTCAGACCCTATTCAGATCTTTCGTTGGAGTAGAGACGTGTTGCAAATCGACCGGAGTGGCCGCGGGGAAAAACCGTTTGGCCGCGCAGTAAAATCTATAGCCTGGGGCGTAATGGCCTCTTGCTCTCTCGTGGGATGCCAGTCCTACAACGCCAAACCCTTGTCCCCCATGGGGCATGGCAAAGCTTGGAGCGAACAGGTGTTCACACGTGTGTCGCCGGGTGAATTCCTGAAGCACTGGGGGCACGAAGAAGTGGCCGAAGGGGCCGAATGGGACTACACGGACGGGGTTTCCCTGGCCGAGGGGCAACTCCTAGGTTGGGTTTTTAACCCGGGTCTGAGGCTCCTGCGAATGGATTCCGAGTTGGCCGAAACCAGCGCCATTTGGGCGGGTCGTTGGCAGGATCCGAAGTTCTCCTTGGACCTGTTGCGCATCGACGAAGATGTGCCCGACCGCTGGGTGATAGGCAAGACATTGAACTTCACGGTGCCCACCTCGGGGGCCCTGGCTGCGGAAAAGCGTTTGAGCGAAGCGCAGCGCCAAGAGGTACAGGAGCGCGTTCATGCCGCCGAGTGGGACCTACAGTTGCGCATCCAAGAAGCCTGGTGGGCCTGGTCCGCAGCGTCCCTCAAAGCACAAGCGTTGGGCGGCTACATCGGACTCTTGGATCGTTTTTCCAAGCAAGCCACCACGCTCAGCGAAGCAGGGGAGATGCCTTCCACCGAAGCCAACCTGTTCGTGATGGAATTCGCGGGGCGCAAGGCAGAGATCATTCGATCAAAAGGGGAGGCTCGTTTCGCAGAACAAGACCTTCGCATGTTGCTGGGAGTGTCTCCGGATGCACCGCTCGAATTCCAGCCTGAGTTGCCGTCCAACTCCGCTCCCTTGCAGGCCAGCATGGATGATRCGACCGCGCGCAACGTGGGTTTAGCCCTGTTGCGCGAAGCCTACGAGCTGGCGGAATTGCAGGTGAAGCTCGAGATTCGGCGCCAGTACCCGGACTTGGAGATAGGTCCTCAATTCGAGGATGACGCCGGCCAGGATCGCTTTGGCTTCACCGTTTCCTTGCCGCTTGGCATCTGGAATCGAAACCGCAAAGCCATCGAGGAGGCCCGCGTCAGGCGCGAACGCGCCCGCGTGGCCTATGAAACAAGCTGGGAGTTGCTCGCGGGACGTTTGCGTTCCRCGCAGCTCCGGCGTTCCGCATTTGCCGCCCAGCGAGAGCTCCTGCAGACCGAAATGGTGCCCCTAGTGGATCGCCAATTGACCCAAGCGTTGAAGCTTATGGAACTCGGAGAAGGCGAAAGCCTCGTTCTCTTAGAGAGCCTACGCAGCGCCTACGACACCAAACTGACCTTGATCGAAGCTCGTCACCAGGAGGCCTTGGCAGGGGCCGTCGTCCTGAACCTGATTGGTCCGGCCGCTCCGGCCGCACCCGACAATGCTGCCGCCACCCGTTCTGCCACCCACGGGGCCGCAGTCCATTCCAAGGAGACCTTCCAATGAAACTCACCCGTAGCCATATCGCCATGCTGACCTTAGCTGGCCTGTTTTCGTGCACCCAGGCGGACGACCACACGGACCATGCGGCTCCCAGTAGCGGCCAAAAGGAGGAGGCGGGTCCCACGAACATTGTGGAAATCCCCATGTCGGTGCAACGAAACCTGGGCATCACCTTCGCTCCCGTTCAGCTCCGTCGCATCGCCAAGACCCTGCGCATTCCCGGCGCCTTCGAGCTTCAGCCCCTCGCCCGCCAGGAGTATCGCATGTCACTGGCCGGACGTGTGGATATCAAAGTGGACGAGTACCAAGCGGTCGAAGCCGGACAAGTGCTTTACCGCTTTCAGTCCCCAGAATGGCCCGAGCTCATGCATGAGATCATCGAAGCCGAACAAGCGATGGAGAGTTCGGCCGCTGGTTTGATTGTGGTCGAAGCCCGTATCGAGGAGGCGCGCCTCAAGCTGAAGGTGCTAGAGCAGCGCATCACGAACTTGGCCAAGGCCGAGTTCAAGCGCGCTGACTTGGAGCTGGCCGCTGCGGAGTTGCGCGCCAGCTTCCCGCGTTTGGAAGCGGAGCGCACCCAGGCCCTGTCCACAATCTCGAACGCCGAGCGCTCCCACGAACATGCTCTACATCGGGCATCCGCTGCTGCGCGTTTATCCGAGCACACCCTGTCATCGGAGATTGAGTTCGAAGGCAAGCTGCAGCGCTACTACGAAACGATTGAATGGATCGAGGTGCGCGCGGATGTGGCTGGCGTCGTGGAGAAGCTCTTCGTAACCAATGGGGMCTATGTGGAAGCCCCAGGTGCCGTTCTTTCCACGGTGGATCCAAGCCAAGTTCGATTCCGTGCATTGGCGCTACAAGCTGATTTGCCCATGTTGTCGGGCATTCACGTGGCACGTATCGTACCCCCGCAGAGTTCCGCCATTCCGATCGGTGACGGCGTCCCATCTGACCTGGGTTTGGGCTTGGAAGGCATGCCGCGCGAGCGTTTCATGACCGTCTTCGCCACCCCTGAGGAGGGTCGCTCTTGGATTCGGCCTGGCATCTCCGCCTTCCTGGAGATCGAGCTAGACGCTTCTGCGGACCAAGTCCTATCGATACCCCGCTCAGCGGTGTTGCAGGATGGTTTGACCCACGTATTCTTCCGTCGCAACCCCAWWAWYSCGNMTCANKRMMWWMMKCRTSRAWGSCNWYWKRSGCKTKGNMTKATSGSCNTWGRKWCKAWWKSWRWAGSKGGCWGATGCGTGGCGACGAAGTCGTCATGCAGGGCGTGTTCGAGTTGAAACTAGCCACGGAACGCAGTGGGGGCACGCCCAAGGGCGGTCACTTCCACGGCGACGGTACCTTCCACGAAGAAGAACACTAAATAGGAACCTGCCGTGCTTAAAAATCTAATTCGATTCTCGATCCACAACGCCGGGTTGGTGCTTGTGATGGCCAGCATCATGGTGGCCTTCGCCCTGTACCGCTTGCCCCACGCGCCCGTGGATGTGTTCCCGGAGCTCAACGCCCCGACCGTGGTGATCATGGGCGAGGCGCCTGGGTTAGCCACTGATGAAGTGGAACAATACGTGACCTATCCCATGGAATCGGCCGTCAACGGCATTCCGGGGGTGCGACGCGTGCGCAGTACGAGTTCCATGGGACTCGCCATCACGTACGTGGAGTTCGAGTGGGGCATGGACATCTATCGTGCCCGCCAACTCGTGTCAGAGCGCCTCGACAGCGTGCGCGAGGAGCTGCCAGCAGGCACCCACGCGGAGATGACGCCGATCACTTCGATCACCGGCGAAATCATGTTGCTGACGTTTTCGTCGCCGAGTGGAGCGCTCACCGAGATGGAATTGCGCGCCTATGCGGAGTTTGACCTGCGCAAGAAACTGGTGGCGATTCCTGGGGTGGCCCAGGCTTCCGTCATCGGTGGCGAGTTGCCCGAGTACCAGGTTTTGGTCAATCAGGAGCAGCTACGCGCCTTCGGTCTGACCTTCCAGGATGTGGAAGAAGCCGCGCGTGCGTCCCACAGCACCCTGAGCGCTGGGTATCTAGCCAACGTGGACAACATGGAGATCCCGATCCGCCAAAGCGGTCGGGTGCGCTCCATTGCCGATATTGAAGGCACATTGGTCAAGTACGCCAACGGCGCACCCGTGACCATCGGCCACGTGGCTGAAGTCAAAATGGGGTCCACGCCCCAGCGAGGAACCGGCTCGGATGGGGGACACCCCGCGGTGATCATCACCGTTCAGAAGGCTCCCGGAACCAATACCTTGGAGATCACTCGTCAAGTGGATGAGCTACTCGACGCCATCGACCCGACTTTGCCCGAGGGCAGCCAAATCAACCGGGCCGTATTCCGTCAGTCGGATTTCATCGAGCGTTCCGTAAGCAACGTGGTCAAGGCTCTGTTTGACGCGGCTCTCATCGTCACAATCATCCTGGCCCTCTTCCTGCTCAATGCGCGCACGACTCTGGTCACCCTGACCGCCCTACCTTTGTCCTTGGCCGCGGGTTTGTTGGCCTTGGATTGGATGGGGGAGTCGATCAACGTAATGACGCTGGGCGGTTTAGCGATTGCTGTCGGCAGCCTTGTGGATGATGCAATCATCGACGTGGAGAACGTGTTTCGCCGGCTGAAACAAAACGCTGGATTGCCGCCCGCTGAACAACGTGGGCGATTGGATGTCATCTTCGACGCTTCCAATGAGATTCGGCCCGCCATGGTTTTCGCCACGGCCATCATCGTGCTGGTATTCATGCCGTTGATGTTCCTGGATGGTATCGAAGGCCGCTTCTTCCGACCTTTGGGCATCGCATTTGTCATGTCTCTACTGGCCTCGCTGTTCGTGGCCCTGACCGTGACCCCCGCGCTTTGCGGGTTGTTGTTGCACGTCAAATCGGGCGACGGCGCTGAGAAAGACGGTTGGCTTGTCCGCGTTCTAAAGGGCTGGTATGAGCCGGTTCTCAAGCTAGCCCTACGCTTCAAGTTTTCGCTTTTGAGCTTGGCCGCCATCGCCACCGGCTTGACCCTGTGGTTGGGTTCGACCTTCGGAACCGCATTCTTACCCGAATTCAGCGAAGGCACCTTTTCGATCGGTTTGTTCTCGCCTCCTGGTACGTCGCTTGAGGCTAGCGACCGCATGGCCGCCGCCATCGAGAGGCAATTCATGCAGATCGAAGGTGTCAACAGCGTGGCGCGTCGTACCGGGCGCGCGGAGCGCGATGAACACGCGGAGCCTGTCAGCACTTCCGAAATTGACGTGACCTTGAAAGAGGGTTACCAGAAAGAAGAGATTCGCAAGAAGATCAGCCAGATCCTTGAGCAGGTGCCGGGCATCACGAGCAATATCGGCCAGCCCATCGAGCACCGCTTGAGCCACATCTTGTCGGGCACGCCGGCAGCCATCGCGATCAGCGTGTATGGCGAGGACTTGAACGTTCTGCGCTTGATCGCCCAGGAGGTACAGGTGGAGCTTGAAGCGCTGCCTGGAACCCGGGACGTGAAAGCCAACCGTGAGGTCATGGTGCAGACCCTGCCGATTATTTATCGGGCGCGCTCTTTGGCGGCCTACGGCTTGACGCCCCTATCGGCGGCCAAGCAAGTGCGCGCCGCCATGTTCGGCGAGACCGTGGCCATGGTGGGCGACGGCAGCCGCCGCTATGGTTTGGCCGTGCGCCTGCGCGAAGAGGACCGGGACAGCGTGGCTGACCTGCGCAATCTGATTCTGTATGGCGAGGGCGGAACCCATGTGCGCTTGGACGAGGTGGCTGACATGGGGCCTGAATTGGCCTCCTATTCTATCACCCGCGAGAATTCCCAGCGCAAGGCGGTGGTCTCGCTGAACGTGGCGGAGGGCGCGAACCTGGGGCACCTGGTGGCCAAGGTAAAGGAACGCGTGG
>JAESRM010000197.1 GCA_016764635.1 Planctomycetota bacterium | reverse complement strand
TCGAGCGGGCTTCAGAAATGCCGATGAGACCAAGCCCGCCTATGAGGAGAGAGAGAGTCACGGACTTCAAGTTGATGAATGCGGTTGTCATGAGTGTTTCTTTGTGTTGTTTTTGCGATGGGCCAAGATTCCGCGGCCCGAGCGGTGACGCGCGGAGGCGCCTAGGTGTAGAACGACTGGGAATTGGGCTGCCAAACCTGTGCCCGATCACAATCTTCACGACGTGAAGGATCAGCAAGGCTGGCCTACAGCCAAGCTGTAGCCCGCATCACGAACGGACGCAATTCGGGGTAGGTGGCGTACCTAGACCCGAACGCGTCGGATCAGCCTCTCCCCGCTTGGGGAGTGGCTATCGCACAATCAACACAAGAACGTGCAGTTCAACAGGAAGATAGGTAGGGAGTGAAACTTCCCCACGTGATGGCGCTTGTGGGCGTGGGCGAATCCGAATAGGCGGTGCCATTGCTCAACCTGTGTTGGCAGGTGCGCTGACGGTCCGGACTCTATGGACTTCCGAGCATCGGGCAGGACTGATGCAACAGGACGGTCAATGATTCCCCCAAAAGGGACACACTGGCAATCCTTTTGCGAACCACAGTCGGAACCGCCTGGGTGGTCCGGGTGCTGATCCTCTTGGTGCGGCTGGTGATGATGCCCATCCGGGTGGCTTCGCTCGTGCGAATGCTCGCTACTGGTGGCGCCAGGGCTCTGTCCACCATCATGGCTGTGGTCACACCAGCAGAGTTGCCCTTGCAGACCTCCTAGTGCCATCAAGGGCACCAGAAGCCAGGACATCCAGTTTGCTAGGGCGTGACGGTGGAAAGGCATCAAGGTCGTTTGCGGTGGAGTTAATCGCGTGAAATTCTACGTTGCGCCCGCCGGGCTGTGAGGGCCAGTCCTCCTAAACATAATCGGCGCAGCTTCCTTCGAGCTTTATAGTAGGGAGCAGCCGTGGTTAGAGCTTGGAGGGTAGCCCCGCCCACGCAAGGGCAGCAGGAGAGCTGCATGTCTGCGTGGGCGGCCCAGCGGGTGCACGGAAGGGTGGCATTGATAAGGCTCATTCCTTTGGCCAACTGGGGGGTGGCAGCACGGCTCCGGCGAGCCGCATCGCTGTCAGTAACTCGGTGACTCCTCCTTTGTGGCGAACCAGCGGTAGACGGCAGGAATCACGAACAGGGTGAGCATCATCGACGTGATTAGGCCCCCAATGACCACTGTGGCGAGTGGTCGCTGCACTTCAGCCCCGGCACTTGCTGCGATAGCCATTGGGAGGAAGCCGATGATGTCGGTGAGTCCCGTCATGAGTACTGGACGTAGCCTGGAGTGGGCCGCATCTTGCGCTGCTTCGTTTGTGTCAGCACCTTCTTGACGGCGTTGCACGATGGTCGAGACCAAGACCACGCCGTTCATCACTGCGATTCCAAAGAGTGCGATAAAGCCGACACCGGCCGAGATGGAAAAGGGGTAGCCCCGCAGCATTAGGGCTGCGATGCCTCCCGTAAGAGCCAGCGGAACGTTCAGGTAGATGAGAAGCGAGAGCCTCGTAGATTTGAACGTCGAGTACAGCAATGCAAAGATGAGGAATAGAGCCAGCGGCACGAGTAGAGCCAGCCGCTTCGAAGCGGCGGCCAGATTTTCGAACTGGCCGCCCCACTCCACGTACCACCCTGCGGGGAGTTCTACCTCTGCTTCAACGCGCTCTTGGGCTTCTGCCACGGCTGAGGCAAGGTCTCGTCCTCGGACATTGAGCTCGACAGTAATCTTGCGCTGAATCTTTTCGCGGCTGATCTGCGCGGGCCCGGTTTTGACCTCGATTTCAGCCACTTGCTCAAGCGGCACCCAGGGCGCAGGGCCACCATCGACTGCCGGGAGAGCGATTGGGAGCTGCCGAAGCGCTTCGAGGCTTTCCCTGACCGCGCTGTCGAAGCGCACTTGCAGGCTGTAGCGTCTCTGCCCTTCCACGACCGTTCCCACTTGCGTGCCTCCGATCGTCTCAATGACGGCGAGAACATCTTGAGCGTTCAGACCTAGGCGGGCGATGGCCTCGCGGTCGATATCGATAGTAAGAGTAGGCAGCCCCGTAGTCTGCTCAACCTTCACCTCTTCCATTCCGGGCACTTCACGCACGACTGCGGCAACCTGCTCAGCTACTTCGCGCATCTCTTCTAAGCTTCCACTCGCCGAGAAGATCTTGATGCCAACCTCCGAGCGAACGCCACTAATGAGCTCATCGACACGCAATTGAATCGGCTGCGAATAGCTGAACATCACTCCGGGAAGAGCCTCCTGAAGCTCTTCGTCGAGTGCCTCTAGGAGCTCGTCCTTGCTGTCAAAGCGCCATGTGTCCGGCGGATGCAACATGATATAGGTGTCTGAAATTTCCACACCCATCGGGTCGGTCGCAATCTCGGCCCGGCCCGTTCTAGATACAACCGTTCGGACCTCTGGGAACGCCTTCACGACTCGCTCCGCCTTGCTGCTGATTTCGTTTGATGTCTCCAGCGACACGCTCGGGAGACGCCAAATCTGCATTGCAATCGCGCCCTCGTCGAGTTTGGGAATGAACTCTGCTCCGAGGAAGGGAATGACCATCAGGCTTGCGGCAAAGACCCCCACAGCTACGGCGCCCGTACGTGCAGGCCTCGCCATGGTTAAGGCAAGAAGCGGCGTGTAAATACGTTTCAGCGCACGGAACAGAATCGGTTCCTTCTCCACAGGCTTCTTCAGGAAAATGGATGCGAGTACAGGCATCAGCGTGAGTGCGCAAACGAGTGAACCTCCCATCGCAAAAACCACGGTGAGCGCCATAGGACGGAACATCTTCCCTTCAATTCCGCGCAGCGCGAGAATCGGCAGGTAGACAATCATAATGATGCCAACCGCGAAAAGCACTGGTCGGGCAACCAGGTGACATGCCGCCCGAACCTTCTCAAGGTGCGTGCGCGTGTCGTCTTTGCGGTGGAAGAAGACGTACGAAACGATGCTCTCGATGATGACCACAGCTCCGYCAACAATAATGCCGAAGTCCACGGCGCCGAGAGACATGAGGTTTCCCGAAATTCCCGTCCATCGCATGATGATCACGGCGACAAGCATGGAGAGCGGAATGGCTGAGGCAACGATGAGTCCGCCTCGGAAGCTACCGAGAAGCAGCAGCAAAACGAGTACTACAAGAAGGCCACCTTCAAGGAGGTTTTTGGCCACCGTCGTGATTGTGCGCTGAATCAGATGGGTGCGGTTGTAGAACGTGTCGATGGTGACACCTTCAGGCAACGTCTTTTGAATCTCCTGTACGCGGGCGTGAACGTCCTCCGCTACGGTCCGCGAGTTGGCCCCCATGAGCATCATGACAATGCCCACCACGGCTTCGCCGCGACCGTCGCGCGTGACGGCTCCTTGCCGAATCATCGGCGCGAACTCAACCTTACCGAGGTTCGCGATGTAGACAGGTGTGCCTCGAGCGTCCTTGGCAACGACGACCTTCGCGAGATCATCGAGATTCTCGATCAGGCCTTCGCCGCGTACAAGGTACTGCTCATCGGCGTGAATGATGTAACCTCCGCCCACGTTGCGATTGTTCTGCTCGAGTGCAGCGAACACCGTCGCCAGCGAAATGCCGTGGGAAATCAACTTCCGTGGGTCGAGCGAAACCTGATAGGTTCGAAGCTCTCCACCGAAGGAATTGATCTCCACCACACCGGGAACGGACCGGAGCTGGTAACCAACGCTCCAGTCCAGAATGTCCCGAAGCTCCATGAGGGAGTAGTCTTCCCCCCGCACCTCGAACTGATAGATTTCTCCGAGCCCTGACGAAATTGGGCCCATGCCGGGCTCCCCGTACTCCTCGGGGATTGCGTCACGGGCCTCCGAGAGGCGCTCACCGACGAGCTGCCTGGCCCAGTAGATATCGGTGCCTTCCTCGAATACAACCGTCACAACGGACAGGCCGAACTTCGAGACAGAACGAATCTGCTCTACCTTCGGTAGACCACTCATCGCGGTCTCGACCGGGAAGGTGATAAAGGACTCGACCTCCTGTGGAGCTAGCCCCGGACTGTTGGTGAGCACTTGGACCTGGACGTTTGTTACGTCCGGCACCGCATCGATGGGAAGATTCCGAAGCGAGTCGAGCCCCAGTACAACCACCAAGATCCATCCAAAGATGACGATGAGGCGGTTGTCGAGGGAGAAGTCAATTATTTTATTGATCATGGCTTACGTCCTCCTAGTGACTGTGCCCGCCACCGAGCTCGCCTTGGCGCTCGGCAGACTTCAGAAGGAACGTACCGGTGATGGCGACTTTCTCGCCAGGCTCCAGGCCCGAGGTGATTTCGACCATGTCGCCAGCCACATGGATCACATCCACGTCGCGCCGTTCAAATGCGAACGGCTCCACTTGGACAAAGACGTAATCGCCTGCGTCTTCGTGAACAAGTGCACTCTCCGGGAGAACTATCTCAGCCTGACGCGAACCGGTCTCAAGCTCGACGTGCCCAAACATTCCGGGTCGCAACGGCAACTCCTCGGGCCATCCGCTRAGCTGCTTATTGTCGAGGGTAATGCGCACGCCTACGGAACGACTTGTTGGGTCAACATGGTAGTCGAGGARGCCCACCTTGGCGTTCAGCGTTATTCCAGGGAATGCGTCGAGTGACACGCTAGCGGTCTGTCCTCTACGAATAGTCTGCAGTTGCTTTTCGAAGGCAGAAGCGACGAACCAGACATCCGAGAGGTTCTCTATGATGAAGAGTTTGGCACCTGCTTCAAAGTATTCGCCATTCGAGGCGTGCCGTTTTACGACGACACCACTTCCTGGAGCGAGGATGCGGTATTCGCCCGAGACGAGCGGGGATGCTTCATCGAGTTCTTCGAGGTCCTTTGGGCCGACGCCCAGTGTCCGGAGCTGGTTCTTGGCGGCCGCTAGGTCGATGCGCTTTGTGCGCAGGTCCACAGTGAGCGCTAGCACGCGCGCGTCTCGTTCGGCTTCGAGCTCCGCGAGCTGTTTGTCCCGCTCGAGCTTGGCCAGTTGAAAGGCCTTGTCGGCTTCGAGCATGGGGCGCACCGTCGATACGGCTTTCTTTTGAAGCTCCTCTTCGCGCTTGTAGATTCGTTCATGAATCGCGATAGCCCCTTCGAGCACCGTCGTGAGTGTTTCCATCCGTCGGGCGTAGAGCCCTTGCTCTTGTGAGAGCGTCTCCTCGGCCGCTGCAACCATCTCTCGGTCACGCAGGAGGTCTGCAGCGGCTTTTCCSWGWTCGACRSYGTCGATCACAMACAAGAGCTCTCCAGTCTCGACAGATTCTCCCAGGTGTTTGGACACACTGCGGACCTGGCCCGACACACGTGGCGTCACATGGAGCACAGCACCTGCATTCGGAGCCACCGTTCCCGGCAAGGTCAGCGCCTCGGAGACTCGTCCCGCTACAGCTGCGGCGACCTCGATGCCCGCGGATTCGAACTGCTTCTCAGTGAGCTCTACGTGGCCCTCTTCACCCGCATGTGGGTCGTCCTCCGCGTGGGCTCCCGGAGGCTCTTCCCCGTGGCCGTGCCCCTCGTGGCCGTTCTCTTGACCTGAACACCCCTGGAGTATGAGAAGCGCAAGAGCCCACGATGCGACGTAGGTGGGCAGAGCGTTTTTGCGTAGTGATTTCACTTCGAGCTCTCCTCATCGTGGTCGTGTCCAGCGTGCTCATCGGCGGACTCATCTTCGTGAGAGTCCTCATGCTCTTGACCAGCACCGTGGTCGTGGCCTTCGTGGCTTTCTTCTCCCGAAGGGCAGCCGATTAGCAGGAACAGGGGCAGAATCCACGTGGCGCGGGGGAGACGGGAGATTTGATGGAGCGTTTTCATTCGGAGTTCCCTTCGTTGTTTGTGTTGTTTGTGTTGTTTGTGG
>JAESRM010000196.1 GCA_016764635.1 Planctomycetota bacterium | reverse complement strand
GTGCAGGTGCGCGTGGCGAACGAGAGCAACATCGCTGACCCCGAATAAAGAGATCGAAGTTGTCCCGACTCAGTACTGTCGACTATCGCGACTCTGTACGATTGACTGCTGGTTCAGGATAGGCAGTGCCGCCAAGGCCGCCACGGCAATATTTCCCCACATAGGCCTCGCATAAGATGGGAGATCAGATTCGAGGTCGACACCAGAGGCTTTAGCGAGTTTTCGGCCCCTGGGTTACAATTTGCGTTCATTACTCGACTCCCGGCTCGCTCATATTTCCAACAGGAATCTCTTTCAATGAAGACACCCTCGGCCCTCTGTTGTTCCATCGTCCGTAGCCTCGCCCTTAGCGTTTGTTTCTTGTCCATAGTGGGGGCCGCGTTGGGCAGTCAAGTGGATCAGGCGCCTACTCGGAATTTGAACCCTGAACCTGGGGTTTCCTACCGGGGTGTTGGCACTGGCGACGTGGCGATTGAAGGGGACTGGTGTATGGTTTCGGCAGCCGGCCATGGTTCGGATGATAGACCGTTCTTTCAAGAGGGCGCGATTCGAGCCTTTCGGCGCACAGCTACTGGGTGGGAGTTCGCGCAGGTCATCCGTCCCCAGTTGTTGTGGGATGCGCAAGGGTTTGGCATGTCAATCTCCCTCGCCGGTGATGTCTTGGTTGTGGGGGCCTCGAGGTATGGGCTTTACAGTCGGCCGCAGGTCAGTGGGGCTGCCATTGGGCGTGCCTATGTGTACCACTTGATCGGTGGAGTCTGGACATGGAAGCAAACCTTGGAACCTGACTTGAGCCGCCCGGGTGGAGGTCTCAATGGCGATGGCTATGGTTTCGGGGGAGTGGTGGTCACGGACGGTGAATTGCTAGCGGTCTCAGCAGTGGGGCAAACGGATGGGGGAGTCGGGACCATGGCCGGTGCGATCTATGTGTATTTGCGCGATGCCAACGACGTCTGGGAGTTGGAATTCATTGGCAATGCGCCACCCAATAGTCAGTTGACCGGCGGCCAAGCTACCTTTGGTGCAGCGCTTGCGTTGGAGGATGATTTGATTGCTGTCGGGACCCAGGATACTTTTTCCGGTGGCGTCGTGTTGCTGTATCGCAAAGGGCAGACCGGTTGGCAATTTGAGCACGAGTTCGTCAATCCGTCGTCGGGTGGACACTGGGGCCGCCACTTGGAGATTGATGAAGGTCGCGTATTTATCAGCGCTGTGTACGGAGGCCTGGGTGGCAGTGCCGAAGCCATTTGGATCTACGAGTCGGGACCGGGCGGATGGAATTCAACGGTTCAGATCGACCCCGCGGACTCTGGTTTGGTGCCTTCTAGCTTCGCTTATTTCGGCCACGACTTTGCAGTTCAAGGGGATTGGCTCCTGGTAGGTGCGCCCGGAGCGGATGGAGCGGTTGGGACGAACATGGGACTGGCGCTGCTGTACAGGAATGACCCGATCACAGGATGGACCGAGGTGATGAGGGGAAGGAACTTTGACCAGCCGAGCTATCTTCCCAACGGCGCTGGCGTGGGGCTACGAGTGGACGCAGACTTTGACCGAGGGGTCATGATTGCGACCGGGCATAACTATTCGGTGTGTGATCCCGCGAGCCCGTATTACTGCACCCAAGGGGCCTCGTATCTGTTTGACATCGAGCTAGGCGAACGTTTTTGTGGTCAGACAAATCACTCAGGTGGCGTGACCTCCCAGCTGACGGTGACCGGCAGTTTGGCGGTTGGCCTCAACCGATTCATTTTGCACGGATACGATATGCCGCAGCAGGTGCTTGCCCTGGGTCTCTTTGGACAGGAGGGGCCCAGTTTCCCCGTGGCGTCAGGTGGTTCTTTGTGCCTGACGGGTAGCGGGGCCTTGCACCGAATCCATCCCGCCGCGGTGTCCAGTAGTGCAGGTGAGCTGTATCTAGACCTGGACCTAACGGGTCCATCGGCGGCTGGCTGGCTCATGCCAGGAACCACATGGGGCTTTCAGATGTGGCATCGGGACCACCTCGCTGGCGCTTCGACTACGAACTTCAGCAATGGCGTGCGAGTGCAGCTCCAGTAAAAGGTGCTCGTGCAGGTACCGGGTTCACATGTTCCGTGTCTATTTTGCAGGGGGGCCCGTTGCGTTTTCGCTCTCGTTCGCCACGCGCACCTGCACGGAAAAGTCCTGGCGACGGAAGAGGCAAGTGCCGTCGGGTTTACAGATGGAGTAGACCGCGTAGCCTTTTAGGATGCCGGTGGTGGCATCTTTGGGTGCGCTGATCTCGAAGTCAAGGTAGCAGGAAGCAGCGGTTTGAGCCTTTGAAACCGGCGGAAAGTGGAGGCCTTGCTGTGCGACACTCCAGCCCTCCGGAGCCTTCAGCCACACCTGGGCGGGCTCGGTGTCGGGAGTCCAATGGCTACCGGCCAGGGGGCGCAGGGTGATGTGAATGCGTGCGCTGAGAGGGCCTTTGGACTTGCCCTTGTTGGCCACCTTGGAGTTGGGGGCGGCGGCGGTTTCGAGGCGCACCATGAGGCCCTTGTCCCGGTGCAGTTGGCCTTTGGGATCTGGTTCGGAGACCGGTACTGGCGCTGGTGCTGAGCCACCGGGTTTGCCGGCGACTTCCGATCCGGATAAGGCCGCGATCAGTGGCGCATGGGCGTGGCCGGAGGTTTTCAAGTCCTCGAAAGCCTGGTCCACCCAGTCGTAAAACGGATAGGGCTTGTCGAGCCTCGGACCCCATTGTTGGATACGACGGCGCCAGATGTACTGGTTCGGATTTTGGGTGAGCGCGTTGACCCAGTGGTCGATGGAAGCCTGGGCATCGCCCTTGGCCGCATGGGGCGAATCGAGTCGTAGCCTACGCGCGACACCTGCGCGGAAATGGTCCTCAGGGTGGACATCCTTGGAATCAAGGCGTTCTTCAAGTTGCTGGACCAGGTCGTCCATGACCGTTTCGGGGGGGAGCGTGCCCTCGCTCGCCCAAAGGAAGCGGCTCATGGCCTTCTTGACCGCACCCAAGGATCCTGAGGCGTGGACGATGCGGGCCTGTCCCATGTCCGGCGTGATCCAAGGTGCTCTAGTCTTAGGGCCGCCGTCCTGTTCCAACCAGTCTTTGTTCAGCAGCATCTTTAGCTTGGCCCCGTTCCTCGGCGAAAGCCCSGTCGCTCGCACGACACCGTAGCCGTCCACAAAAGTGGAGACGAGCACATAGTCAATGCCGGTTGTATTGAATGGATCCCACAAAATAGGGAAGTCCAAGTTTTGCCAAGCGGCGTACAACCGGGTTCGATCGGGGTGCTGTTCTTGCACGATCCCCACCACGTTCAATTCGCCCGACTCCCTGAGTTCCTTCGTTAGGTCGCGCCAGACCGGCACGCTCTTGCGGCAGCCCGCTCACCAGGAAGCAAACTGCAGCAGTAGGAGTGGTTTGCCGCGCAACTCCGAAAGGCGGATCGTGTTCTTGCCGTCGATGGTGGGCAGCATCACGTCCTGCAGGGGCTCACCGACTTGAGTTCCGACGGGTGCGGGAATTGCGGGGTGTTGTAGGGTCAGAACAGCGAAGAGAGCGAGTAGCATGCGATTCCTTGTATAAGGTGGAGCGAGGTGTGCGGCGGAGAGAGGACTACTCTTCTTTGTTTTCGGAGCAACAGACCGAAGCAATGACGGGCGCCCAGAAAATGATGGCCACGCCAAACAGGATGCGAGCGGTGATGTCAGTTGCCGAACTGGGTGGTCTGAAGCCTGGGCCCGTGATGATCATCATGGAGATGAGAGCCTGCAAAGCCCAGTAGATGGAAATGAAGCCACAGGATTTGACGACAACGGTAAATAGGTCTTTGGGAGTCATTGAAGTGGTTCCTAATAGGGGGGGCGAGGGATTGAATGGTAACTGAAACCGTCAGGGTGGCTTGGGGGCGACCGGTCGGGGCGGGCTGAATTCAACCTACGGGTAGCTATGGAATGTCGCAAAGCCAGCGAGTAGGCGAACTTGGCCCAAGTAATTCTGGGGCAAGAAGCGAGTTGCACACCTTCGCGGGCGAACAAGATTCACGGTGGGATGCCAAAAGTGAACCAACCCAAGGGCCAGGGGATTGGCCCTTGGGCAGGATCTTGGAGAGTCGCTATGATTTTGGGCGTGTGATCCTCGGGGTTGTCCCGGGCCCGATCGCACGGGCAAATCCCCATGAATGCGCAACACCAGCAAGAGTTAGACACGTTCCTCAATGGCATGATTCGACGGAATCCGGGTGAGTCCGAGTTCCATCAGGCTGTGGAGGAGGTGGCGACGAGCATCATCCCCTACATCCAGTCGAAGCCCATCTACCAGGACAAGCAGATCCTGGAGCGCATGACTGAGCCGGATCGCATCATCATATTCCGGGTCTGCTGGGAGGATGACAATGGCAACATTCGTGTCAACCGGGGCTACCGGGTCCAGTGCAACAACGCCATCGGGCCGTACAAGGGAGGCATGCGTTTCCACCCTTCGGTGAATCTGAGCATCCTGAAGTTCTTGGCCTTCGAGCAGACCTTCAAGAACAGTTTGACYGGGCTGCCMATGGGCGGCGGCAAGGGCGGCTCMGACTTCAAYCCKAAGGGCAAGAGTGAGCTCGAAGTCATGCGTTTYTGTCAGTCCTTCATGACCGAACTTWGCCGACATGTGGGCCCCAACACGGACGTGCCCGCGGGCGATATTGGAGTGGGTGCGCGGGAAGTRGGYTTCCTGTTTGGCCAGTACAAGCGCCTCACCAACCGTTTTGAAGGTGTCATGACCGGCAAGGCYCTCGAATTCGGTGGCAGYAAAATCCGWAACGAGGCCACSGGTTAYGGTGTYGTYTACATGATGAAGTACMTGCTGGCCAACCGGGAYGATAGTTGCGAGGGCAAGACCTGYGTGATYTCSGGRTCCGGCAACGTGGCGACCTAYTGCGCCGAGAAGCTGATCGAGTACGGCGCCAAGGTSGTGACWYTMTSCKATTCCTCCGGCTTCATCTTCGACAAGGATGGCATCACAAAGGAGCGCTTGGCTTGGATCATGGAGCTCAAGAACGTGCGTCGCGGKCGCATCAGCGAATACGCSGAAGAGTTCGGCGTGGARTTCCACCCGGGCAGRCCTTGGAASGTCGGWTGYGATTTGGCCTTCCCYTGYGCAACGCARAAYGARCTGGAAGCGGACGACGCCAAGTCCCTGGTTGAAAACGGTTGCTGGGCTGTGGCGGAAGGCGCCAACATGCCGACCACCCCCGAGGCCATCGCCATCTTCCGCGAGGCCAAAACCCTGCACGTGCCCGCCAAGGCTTCCAACGCCGGCGGCGTAGCCGTTTCCGGCCTGGAGATGTCCCAGAACTCACTGCGGATTTCATGGACGGCCGAAGAGGTCGATGGCCACCTACAACGCATCATGAAAGTCATCCACGACCAATGCGTCGAGTTCGGCGGCGACGGCGAATACGTGGACTACATGAAAGGCGCCAACATCGCCGGCTTCMRSAAGGTSGCCSAYGCCATGCTKGCCTWYGGSGTKATGTRASRGCWKTNACGKTKCGAACGCGCTGGGGTACAAGCAAACCATCAAACGGTCGCCGCCCGCGACGGCGGCTTCCTCGCTTTGCGCGCGCAGGACGGTTGACGCGTCCGGCGAATCCTCCTAAGCGCGCGGTTCATTCGACATTGCGGTGAGTCCGGCAGGCGGCAGCCTATGTGCGCCATCCGGGCTTTTTGCGTTAGCATACCGCGTCCTGCTCGGTGGATTTGAGCGATGAGATAGGGGTGTCGGCCCGATCCGGCAGTCCCCTGTGGAGCATGGAGAAGTAAGTGGCTCGTATTGCCGGGGTAAATATCCCCACCAACAAGCGCGTTATCATCGCGCTCACCTATATTCACGGAATCGGCCGGACCAAGGCCGTCGAGATCGCCGAC
>JAESRM010000195.1 GCA_016764635.1 Planctomycetota bacterium | reverse complement strand
TCAGCTTTGGATGCTGGTTTCGCGGTAGGCGGAGCGGAAGCTTTGGCCTTTGGCGGCTGCGGTTAGGGCTTTAGCAGTGGCTTGCAGATCCGGGTCGTTGGCGGCTTCGGTTAGGGCTTCAGTTTGAAATTCTAGGCCGGGCAGGAAGCGGGTTAGGATCTTTAGGGAAGCGAGTAGGCGATCGTGGGCGCGGAAGAGCGGCGGTTTGATCAGTTGGAAATCGCGGTGGTAGCCGCTGGGTAGATCTTGCAGAACGGCCAACAGGGCCGTGCGTTCGGCGACGACTTGGCGGGCGTTGGCACGCAGCAACTCGATCAGATCCGGGTTACGCTTCTGCGGCATGAGGGACGACCCAGTAGTAAACGGGATCGGCAACTTCACGAAGGCGAATTCGCTTGTTGAATAGAGCCATAGGTCGGCTGCGAGCTTCCCGATATCGACGGCAATCGCTTCGAGCGCGGTGACGTATGCGAGTTCCGCGCGTCCACGGGAATGTTGCACCGCGGTGACAGGGTTCTCCGGGCCTTGAAAACCAAGCTCCTCGGCCACGAATTTACGGTCCAAAGCCAAAGGAATGCCATAGCCCGATCCACTTCCCAGCGGGCATAGACTCCAACGCCTCCCCGCATGCTCCAAGTCCGCCAAGTCCGCAGCAAAGGCCGCTTCATGGGCTCCGATCCAATCCAGAATCGTAGAAGGCATGGCACGGCGCAGATGCGTATACCCCGGAATAGGCAGCTCGCCGTCCTTGTCCGCCATGTTCGCGCAAGCGTTTTGCAACCCGATCAACGCCTGACCGGTCTCATCCGCAGCGCGGCGCAGCCAAAGCCGCATGTCCACGGCCACCTGATCATTGCGCGAACGCCCCAAATGCATACGCCCCCCATCCTCGCCGATCAAATCGATCAAGCGACGTTCGACAGCGCTGTGTACGTCCTCGTCCGCAGACTCCACGTTCCACTCGCCGCGCTTCCAACTTTCCAGAAGTTCAGCCAAGCCCTTCTGAATATTTGCACCACATTCATGGGGCAACAGCTCTGCGTGGATCAAACCGGACACATGGGCCATGGACCCACGAATATCGACTTCGACCAAGCGTTGATCCTGAAGCCAATCATCTCCGATGGTGTAAGACATCATCTCTTCGTCGATGCTCTGTCCGCGATCCCAGATAGGTTTGTGATGCTTGCTCATGATTGGAACCAGTTGCGTACGCAGGTCTTGTAGAAGTGCAGTCCGTTTTCGAGCTCGGATGTGAGCAGAAATTCGTTGGGGGTGTGGGAACGGGCGGTTTCACCGGGGCCGCATTTGACGGCAGGCACGCCTTGCAACAAGGCCATGTCCGAGAGGGTTGTGGAGCCGATGGCTTCGGAATTTCCCGTAGCAGCCAACGCGGCGAGGACCAGGGGATTGCTGGCCGCAGTATCCACGGCTTGCAAGCGTTCGGAGCGCACGCGCACTTCGGCGAAAGTGAGGTAACGCTGCAGTTCCGCCACGCAGGCGGCAGAATTCGTAGGCGGAACCAAACGCGCATCGAACAGGGCCTCGGCCGAGTCCGGGATTTTATTGTGACGCTCTCCAGACTTCAAAGCGGTCGCCACCAGGGTCGAATTCCCGAGCAACTCATGCTCTGCGCCCGGCGTCATGTAGGTGGGAAGCTTGGCCAAGTCCTGGCAGGCTTGCAGCATGGCGTTGGTATTTTCCACCCGAGCCACATGGNCTGCGTGGCAGCTTTGCCCTTTCCAAAAAGCCTGCAAAACAACCAATCCCGCCTGGCTACGGATGACCTGTAAACCCGTCGGCTCACCGGTGATGCCCGCGTCGGGCATGCCCAACTCGGCGAGTGCGTCKGCCATGCCCTGGTTGTTGGTTTCTTCGGTGGCGTTGAGAGCCAACTGCAAGGTGCCGCTCCAGTCGCGGTTCTCAGCCAGCTCGACCATCGTGCACATCATGGCCGTGGCGCAACCCTTGGCGTCATTGGCGCCCAATCCTGTCAGCTTGTCGCCAACCCAATCGACCTTCCACGGGTCCTCGATCCAGCCTTGGCCCGCGGGAACCGTGTCCAAGTGCGTATTGAGCAGCAGAGTTCGCCCAGGCGTGCGGCCTTCAATTTGCGCGRCCAAGGTATCGCCCAAACGTTTCRCGGGCACACCGCGGGCCTGCAGCCAGTCACATGCAAATGTCGCGATCTCGGCTTCGTTGCCCGACAAACTCGGAATGCGAACCAGATCTAGCAGAAGGCCATTCGCATTCATGCGGAGGTGGTCTCCAACTCGGCGATTTTGTTCGCAGTGATCAGAGTGCCTGATCCGTGGGTCGTATACAGCTCGACCAACAGAGACTCTGGGTCCACGCCAGAAACCATGTGCACGCGTTCGACGCCGGATTGCAGAGCTTTCTTGATGGCCACGGCTTTGACCAGCATGCCTCTCTTTAATGCACCTTGCGCGCCGAGTTCATCCAGCTGCTCGATACTCAGGTCACTCATGACCGAATTGGGGTCGTCCGCATCGCTCATAATACCCGGGGCTCCCGCGAGCAACACGAGCTTGGCGGCCCCTAATGCGATCGCAAGTTCCGCAGCCAATGTATCGGCGTTCAAGTTCAAAAAGCCTTCTCCGCCGTCACTGACCGGGGGACAAATAACCGGCGTGATGCCTTGTTCGAGAAGTGCGATCAAGCAACCGGGGTTGACCGACTCCACGTCCCCCACTGCGCCGAAGTCCGTAAGGCCTTCGCTGGTTTCCATGGGCGCGCGTTTCTTGGCGATCACCAAGCCAGCATCGGCAGCGCACAAACCCACGGCGGGAGCGCCGGCATGGGTCAAGGAAGCTGCCAATTCGCCGTTTAGCTCCCCCACRACCGACATGCGCAATGCACGCAAGGCCACGTCGGTGGTCACGCGCCGGCCATCGACCATTTGCGGCACATCACCCAGTTGATTCTGCAAGTCGTCGGTTTGCGGACCGCCGCCGTGCACGACCACGGGCAAGCCGCCCAGGGCTTGAATGGTAGCGATCTGCGCAGCCAAATCACGACGATGACGCGGCTTGCGCAAACAAGCGCCTCCGATCTTGATGACCATGATGGCGTTCGTGTGCGCACGCACATAAGAAGCGGCTCTGATGAGTTCTTTCATGATAGGAGTTTCTCCAGGAGGGCGGTCTGCGCGTGCAGACGGTTTTCGGCTTGGTCAATGACGATCGAGCCGGGGCCGTCGATGACTTCATCGCTGACGACCACGTTGCGGCGCACCGGCAAGCAGTGCATGAATTTTGCGCCTTGCGGCATGTACTTTGAGGTCACGCACCAATCGCGCAGGTTTGCGCGTTGGGCTGTTTCGGCGGCACTATCGCCCCAAGTGTCCAGGCTGCCCCAGGACTTGGCGTAGATGACTTGGGCGCCCTCCAAGGCCTCTTCCCGATCGTGACTGATGCGCACGGTTCCCCCGTTGGACTCGGCGAGCGCATCGGCCTCCGCCAGGATTTCCGGGTGCAAGTGATAGCCGCGAGGATGCAGCAAGACCACTTCCATGCCACGCTGCGCGGCCATGCAAACCGTCGAGTTCGCCACCGCATGGGGCAAGGGAATCGGATGCCAGGCCCAAGTCAAAACGAACTTGGCCGGCTTGGGCACCTGATGTTGATCGAGCGTGGCCCAGTCGGCGAGGGCTTGGCAGGGATGCCAAAGCGTACTCTCCATATTGATGATTGGAACGCCCGCGTGCTTCGCAAAGCCGCGCAGAACCGGATCCGTCAGATCCGATTCAAGGTCTTCGCCTGCGGGGAAAGCGCGGATGGCGAGCACGTCCACGAAACGGCCCAGCACGGCGGCTGCGTCCTTCATGTGCTCGGCCTTGTTGCCGTCCATGACCGCGCCTTCCTGGGATTCCATGGCCCACACGCCTTGCCCATTCAGGTTGACGAGTTCCAATTGCAAACGCGCGGCGGCCCTTTGAAAGGACGCGGACGTGCGCAGGGACGGGTTCAGGAAGAGCAAGCCGAGGGCCTTGCCCGGCTTGGTTTGCGGGGCGGCGCCGTTCTTGAGCGCCGTGGCCCGTTGGGCGAGTTCCTGGCAGACCTGGGCTTCGAACTGGCTGAGCTTGTAGCAACCATCCGGTGAAACCGCGGGCCCGTTTAGGGTTTGCGTGGTGTTCATGAACAAGGCTCCTTGCCAACTCGGATCCTGGCCAGGGCTTCGCCCAGTTCGGAGACCGCGGACAGGGGCAGATTGAGCGGCGGGCTCAAACGCAGGATGTGCGGGTCGCGACTGGTGCCGACCAGGACGCCAGCTTCAAAGAGTGCATCGCGAACTTCGCTGGCTGTAACCGACTCGTGTAATTCGAGGCCTAACAGCAAACCCTGGCCGCGAATACCGGTCACCGGACCAATGCCAACCAAGTTCTCAAAGGCGCTGGACAGCTTTTGTACATGGGCGAGGAATGCGGGCTCTGCCAACTTAGCTGCGACCACCTTGGACCCAGCCAAGCTCATGGGATTGCCGCCGAAGGTCGCGCCTGAAACGCCACCGGGCACTTTGGCCGCCAGGGAAGCTTCGAGGAAGCTCAAGCCCAAGGGCATGCCACCGGCCACGCCTTTCGCAGTGCTGAATCCATCGGGCGTCACCCCGTAGAACTGGGAAGCCCAGACCGTGCCCAAGCGTCCGTTGCCGGTTTGCACTTCATCAAACAGCAGCCAAGCACCRCTTTCGGTGCARAGYTCGCGYAGRGACTCKARGAAKCCTTCGGGCGGATCGACSACGCCGGCCATGGAYTGRATCGGTTCCAAAATGACYGCRGCCACGTCGGCATCGATGCCTTCCGTGCTGCCCCAGGGCAAACGCCGCACTTCGAATGGTGCGTTGGGGAAGGCCCCTTCGCCGTGGCTGACCGCATCGGCCGCAGCGGTGCGTCCGTGGAAGGCTCCCTCGAAGCACACCACGACTTTGCGTTGGGTGGCTTGCAGGGCCCACTTCAGGATGTTCTCGTTGGCCTCGGCGCCGCTGTTGCTCGCGAATACCTGCCAGTCCCCCTCGGGCATGAGCGGCTTCCACGCCTCCAAGAATTCGGAGCGGCCATTGTGCTGGATCAGATTGGTGGTGAAGCTCAAACGCGTCCATTGCACGGCTAGGGCTTCGGCCACGTCGTTGCTACCCGCGCCCAAGCTGTTCACGCAGTGGCCCCCGTAGAGGTCGAGCATGTCCTTGCCATCTTCCCAGGTCAGACGAGATGCAGTGGCGCTAGCGAGCACGCCGGGAAGTCTCTTGTACGCGGGGAATTCGGTGAGTGCGGTCATAATTAGTATCCCAGCCCGGAGAGGGGCAGTGCGGTTTCTTGGGGAAGGCCCAGGACCAGGTTTAGACATTGCATGGCCTGGCCGGCTCCGCCTTTGAGGGTGTTGTCGATCACGCAGATAGCGTGCAGGTTGGAACCCCGGCTCGAAATTCCGATCAGGGCGCGGTTGCTGCCGGTCACTTGGCGCAGCTCGGGTGTGGCTTCTTGAACGGCCACGAAGGGCTGGCCTTCGTAGTGCTGGGCGTACAACTCGCGGATGGAATCCGCATCGCCGTTTGCATTCAGGGGCAGGATTGCGTGCAGAAAAATGCCGCGGGAGAACGATCCGGAGTGCGGAGTGAAGTCTACGTCCGGAGCGTTTTCAAAGTTGCGCGGGGCGAGCAATTCGGCTTCGTGGCGGTGGCCGCCCAGGCCGTAAGCCTTGAAGTTCCCGTGCCGATGCGGGTGGTGCGTGCCCTGGCTGGCGTGGGCTCCGCTACCGCTCGAGCCCGTCACGCCTTGCAGGATCCAACTCCTTGAAGAATCGAGAAGACCAGCACGTGCCGCGGGCAATACCGCCAGCTGCATGGCTGTAGCAAAACAGCCGGGTACGGCCACTCGTTTGCAGCCGGGCGGCA
>JAESRM010000083.1 GCA_016764635.1 Planctomycetota bacterium | reverse complement strand
GACCGGCCCCACCGCCAACAAGCCGCGCTTGATCGCCACCCGCCGCGGAGCCCATGTCTCAGGCCTCGTGCAAGGTGAAAGCTCCGCCGCCGAAACCCGGGTCATCACCGGCTCGGTCCTGGAAGGCMAGATCGCGAACCCCGACGAGCCCATGGGCTTCCTCGGTCGCTACTCCAACCAGRTCACCCTGATGGACGGCACCACCAAGCGCGAGTTCCTGGCCTGGATGMTGCCCGTCGSTGGGCGCTTCACGACCACGAACACCATGCTCGACAAGTTCTTCAAGAAGACCTTCAAATTTGACGTGGATTCGAACGGCAGCAAGCGAGCGATCGTGCCCCTGGGCGACTATGAGAAAGTCATGCCCATGGACATCCTGCCCACCCAACTCATCAAGGCTCTGGCGGCTAACGACCTCGAGAGTGCCGAAAAGCTGGGAGCCCTAGAACTCGCCGAGGAAGACCTCGCACTGTGCGAGTTCGTCGACACCTCCAAGCAACCCCTTTCCGGAATGCTCCGAACCATGCTGACCCGCATCGAAAAGGAGGGCTGACCCATGCAAATGCTGAGAAAACTCCTCGATTCACTCGAGCCGACCTTTAAGGACGGCAAGTTGAAGATGCTCTACCCCTTCTTTGAAGCGGCAGACACCTTCCTGTACACCCCCGGCGAGCGCACTGAAAGTGGCCCCCACGTGCGCGACGGCATCGACCTGAAGCGCGCCATGGTGACCGTGGTCATGGCGCTCATGCCCTGCTTGCTGTTCGGCTTGTGGAACACGGGCTACCAATCCATGTTGGCGGTCGACCCGACCTTGACGCCGGGTAGCGCTAGCTTCCTGGAGGCCATGAAGATCGGCGTGATGGCTTTCCTGCCCATCTACATCGTCACATTGGCGGTCGGTGGAACCTTGGAAGCGGTCTTTGCTGTCGTGCGCAAGCACGAGATCAACGAAGGCTTCCTGGTCACATCCATGCTCTTCCCGCTGATCCTGCCCCCCACCATCCCGCTCTGGCAGGTTGGTTTGGGCATCGCGTTCGGCGTGGTGGTCGGCAAAGAGATCTTCGGCGGCACGGGCATGAACATTCTGAACCCGGCCCTGGTCGGACGTTTGTTCCTTTACATCGCTTACCCCGCTGCCATCACCGGCGACGCGGTTTGGATCGACACGACAGCCGGCGCTTGGGCCGATGGTTTCTCAGGAGCCACGCCCCTGGCCGACTTCTACGTGCATGGCAAGACCGCCATCACCCAGATGGACGCCTTCCTGGGCTTCATTCCTGGATCGATCGGTGAGACCTCGACCCTGGCTTGCTTGCTAGGCGCCGCCTATCTGATCTTCGCCAAGATTGGATCCTGGCGCGTGATGCTGAGCTGCTGGTTGGGCCTGATCGCCACGACCTTGCTCTGCAACGCGCTCAGCCCGGACGACGCCCACTACCTGTCCGTCGGCCCCTGGTGGCACCTGATCGCAGGCGGTTTCGCCTTCGGTTCGATCTTCATGGCGACCGACCCCGTGTCGGCTTCGCAAACCAATACGGGCCGCTGGATCTATGGCTTCCTCATCGGAGCTTTGACCGTCGTCGTCCGCGTTCTCAACCCGGCGTACCCGGAAGGCATCATGTTGGCCATCATCTTCATGAACGTCTTCGCGCCGACCATCGATCACTACGTGACCAAAGCCAACATCAAACGTCGGGAGGCTCGCCTTGGAGTTCAGTAACAAATACATCCTGGGATTCACTTTCATCCTGTGCCTGATTTGCGCCATGGGGGTCTCCGCTACCGCGGTGGGTCTCAAGCCGCTCCAGGACGCGAACAAACTTGAATTCAAGCAGAAGAACGTGCTCTTGGCCGCTGGTGCCATCACAGGCGACGAGACCGTTTCGAGCGAATTGGTGAGCACACTTTTCGGAAACATCCGTCAAGTCATCATTGACCGCGAAACCGGCTTCATCGTCGAAGGTGATCCCGAAGCCCTCGACCTCAAGAAGATGGCCAAGGACCCCGAGATGAGCGAGGCCATCCCCCGCGAATTCCGGCGCACCATGGTCAAGCGCATCTCAAACCAATTGCTGGCCTACGAGGTCGACATCTCTGGATTGAGGGAGATCAAAGGCTTGCCCGCCGACCATGAGAGTCCCGACAGCATTCAGTGCTTGGTGATTCCGATCCAGGGCAACGGCCTGTGGGGCACCATGCTCGGTTTCGTCGCCCTCACGCCTAACGGCAAGMAGGTGCTTGGAATCACTTACTACTCGCACAAGGAAACCCCCGGACTGGGCGGCGAGGTGGACAACCCCACTTGGAAGGCCCAATGGCCCGGCAAACTCGCCTTGGACGACGACGGCAACGTGGTCGTTCGGGTGGTCAAAGCCGGTGCAGTCAAAGACAAGTCCTTCGAAGTCGACGGCATCTCCGGTGCCACCATCACCAGTAAGAGCGTCTCCAACATGCTGCAGCTTTGGCTGGGCGATGCTGGATTCGGTCCCTACCTCAAAACCAAACGCGGCGTCCAGTAGAGGACTGACATCATGGATAAAGAAACGAAAGAGGTCCTCATCGACCCCATGCTGATCAAGAACCCGATCACCATTCAGGTGCTCGGAATCTGCTCCGCATTGGCCGTGACCACCCAGCTGGAGCCCGCCCTGGTTATGACCGGGGCCCTCACCGCTGTGCTGGTCTGCTCCAACACGATCATCTCGCTCTTGCGCAACAAGATCCCGGGTTCGATCCGAATCATCACCCAACTCGCCATCATCGCCTCCCTGGTGATCGTGGCCGACCAGATCCTGCAAGCCTACGCGTTCGACGTGGCCCGCTCGCTCTCGGTCTTCGTGGGCTTGATCATTACAAACTGCATCGTGATGGGTCGCGCCGAGGCCTTCGCCATGGCCAACCCGCCGGGCAAAGCGGCCCTCGACGGCCTCTCCAACGGTTTGGGTTACGGCCTGATCCTGATCACCGTGGCCTTCTTCCGCGAGCTATTGGGTTCGGGCAAGCTGCTCGGGCACGTGGTTCTGGAGCGTACCGCCGACGGCGGCTGGTACACCCCCAACGGCCTGATGGTGCTCGCACCGGGCGCCTTCTTCCTGATTGGAGCCTTCATCTGGATCCAGCGCACCTTCACCCCCGAACTCAACGAGGAGGCCTAATCCATGGATCTCGTCAATATCTTCCTGACCTCGGTGGGCATCGAGAACATGGCCCTGGTCTTTTTCCTGGGCATGTGTTCCTTCTTGGCAGTGTCCAAGAAGGTCGACACCGCCATGGGACTCGGCATGGCCGTGACCTTCGTTCTGCTCATCACCACGCCGCTCAACAACCTGATGTACACCTACCTACTCAAGGAAGGCGCACTCGGATGGTTGCTCGGACCGGAAAAGGCTGCAACGATCGACCTCTCGTTCCTGGCGTTCATCGCATTCATCGCGACCATCGCCGCCGCCGTGCAGCTGGTTGAGATGACCATCGACAAAGTCTCCCCCACGCTCTATGCGTCACTAGGAGTGTTCCTCCCGCTGATCGCTGTGAACTGCGCCATCCTTGGTGGCGCGCTGTTCATGATGGAGCGTGACTACGACCTGGCCCAATCCACCGTCTTCGGATTCGGTTCCGGGCTCGGTTTTTGGATGGCCATCGTGGCCTTGGCTGCTATCCGTGAGCGACTCAGGTACTCCAACATCCCGCCCGCATTGCGTGGCCTGGGAATCACTTTCATCATCTCCGGCCTCATGGCCATGGGCTTCTCAATCTTCGGAGGCATCCAGCTTTAAGCCTGGAGGATTCAAACCATGGAAACCGTATTTCTAGGAGTGGGCATGTTCACCGCAATGGTGATGGCCCTCGTAGTTATCTTGCTGATCGCTAAGAGCCAACTGGTCTCGAGCGGCTCGGTCAAAATCATCATCAATGGGGACAAGGAAGGCGCCGTGGAAGCGGCCGCCGGCAGCACGCTGCTCTCGACCTTGTCCGACAAAAAGATCTTCATCCCCTCCGCCTGCGGCGGCGGTGGAACCTGCGCTCAGTGCATGGTGCAAATCGATTCGGGTGGCGGAACATTATTGCCCACCGAGGAAGGTTTCATCAACCGCGGCATGGCCAAAGAGGGCTATCGCCTCGCCTGCCAGGTCAAGGTCAAGCAAGACATGGAAATCCGTGTCGACCCTTCGGTCTTCTCCGTCGAGAAGTGGGAGTGCGAGGTCATCTCGAACGAAAACGTCGCGACCTTCATCAAGGAGTTCAAAGTTCGCTTGCCCAAGGGCCGGAAGATCAACTTCACCTCAGGCGATTACATCCAAATCGAAATCCCCAAGTACGAGACCTCATACAAGGAATTCGACATTGAGAAAGACTACCGCGGCGACTGGGACCACTTCGACCTGTGGCAATTCACGGGCAAGAACGACGAGGTTCTCGAACGCGCCTACTCCATGGCCAACTACCCCGACGAGGGTGATGACCTGGTGATGCTCAACGTTCGTATCGCTTCTCCTCCGCCGCGCATGCCGGACGTGCCCCCGGGCATTGGCAGCTCGTACATCTTCAACTGCAAGCCTGGCGACAAGGTCATGATTTCGGGTCCCTTTGGTGAATTCCACATCCAAAAGACCGAGCGTGAAATGTGCTTCATCGGCGGCGGTGCTGGCATGGCGCCCCTGCGCAGTCACATCATGCGTCTCCTGCTGACCGCCAAGACCAAGCGCAAGATGAGCTTCTGGTATGGAGCCCGCTCCGTGCGCGAGATGTTCTACACCGAAGAATTCGACAAGCTGGCCGAAGACAACGAGAACTTCGAATGGCACGTGGCCCTGTCCGACCCGCAAAAAGAGGACAACTGGGAAGGCAAGACCGGCTTCATCCACAACGTGGTGCTCGAAGAATACCTCTCCAAGCACAAGGCGCCCGAAGACATCGAGTACTACATGTGCGGCCCGCCCATGATGAACTCAGCTGTCATGAAGATGCTCGACGACATGGGCGTGGAGCCGGAAATGATCCTGCTCGACGACTTCGGCGGCTGATCCAGTCATACCCATCCCGATCTGAAATGAACTTTTCCCCTCGGGCAACAAACATCGTGGCGGCCTTGGTCGCTGCGATGTTTTTGTTTGCCTGCAACAAACCGTCGGAAACTTCCCCTGTTGTGCGCGTGGGCGGCAACACCATGGGCACAACCTGGGTTTCGACCCTGACGCCGCCCGCGGATTCGCCCCTCGGGGAGGCCCAGTGGACGGCCTTGATCCAGGCGGCTTTGGACGAGGTCGACGGGGCCATGAGCACTTACCAGGACGCCTCGGACCTGAATCGATTCACCCGCGCCAAAGTGGGCGAGGCGATCAGCCTCTCCCCCCACACGCAAACCGTTCTGCAAGCTTGCCGCCAGGTCCATCGCCTGTCGAACGGGGCCTTCGACCCCACCATCGGGGCCCTCTTGCAACTCTGGGGTTTTGGCGCCAAGCGCTCCATAGAAGCTCAAGAACAGACCACCGGCACTCCCGATCCCGCAGCCATCGCCTCCTTGCTGGCGAGCCTGGGTCTGTCCAAGGTCAAAAGCTCTGATGGGGATGCCTCGATTTTCGCGCAAGATCCCGGCGCCCTGTTCCTAGACTTCTCCGCCATCGCCAAGGGTTATGGCGTGGACCATGCGGCCATGACCCTGCGCGACCAAGGCGTGCAGAGTTTTCTAATCGAAGTCGGCGGCGAAGTGGTTGTGCGCGGGCAGCGCCCCGGCGGAGGCCCCTGGCGCTTGGCGATCGAAAGCCCCTGGGCCGATCGCCCCGAACTCGCCGCGCGCCTGACCTTCACGGATCGCGCCCTGGCCACCAGCGGCAACTATCGCAACTTCCGCGAGCTTGCCGGTGGAACGATTATCTCCCACACCATCGACCCGCGCACGGGCCGCCCTGT
>JAESRM010000082.1 GCA_016764635.1 Planctomycetota bacterium | reverse complement strand
AGCTAGCGTTGCTAGCTCCGGGCCGTTGAAATTCTGCCGTAGTACGGGCGGCTACACGCACTCGATATCTGAATCGATACCAAGGCGCTTGAGCTTGCGATACAAGGTGCTCTTGCCCAACCGCAGCATGCGAGCGCACGCTACCCTGTTGTTCTTGCAGTAATCCAAAGCTCGCAAGATCGCCTTGCGCTCATAGACGTCAAAGTCGATGGCATCCTGATCGGTGATATCCCAAGGCTTAAGGATTTTGGTGCTCTCCGCCATGCCCCTACCAGCGCCCATTCCAGGGCCCATGATGGATTCCGGCAGGTGCTCGACTCCGAGCACGACACTCTCGCCCGGAGAGAAGTCCATGCTGGCTTCCAAGTAGGCGGCCATTAGACAGCTATCGAGTTCCGCGGCGTTGCCAGGCCAGGGATAGCGCATGAGCGCATCCACAGCTTCCTGGGTAATTTCAGAACCGGACCCTTTGTTCGAAACGAAATGGCGAGCCAACATGGGCAAGTCCACTTGGCGTTCCGCCAAAGTACTCAGGCGTAAATGCCTTGCACCAATCCAAGCTTCCAAGGCCGGGTGCAAGGAGGACATGGGAGCCGTGGAGGTCATCAAAATTCGTCCGGGAGGAGGAGATTGGGCGAGTACCGCCTGGTCCTGCATCGACAGGTTGTCCACGCCCACGAGCAAAAGCGTGCGCTTGTGCATCCAGTCGGCGGTTTTGGCGCTGGGCTTCAAAGCGCCGCGAATCCAGGAGGGTGAAACGGCCCCCACATGCACGACTTGAAGCGTGGCAAACGGATTGGCTGTGCTGTGAATGGCCTTGGCCAAGAGCTTGGTACCGGACCCAGCGGGCCCTGAGACCATGAACGGCTCGCGGTGCAGGCTAGCTGCCATGGCAGCATCCCGGGCGGCACACGCCTGGGGGCTCTGACCCACAAACTTGGTGAGGCCAATGCCCACTGCGGCGGCCTTGCGAAGGCCTCCGGTGCGCTCGAGCTGCCAATAAGAGTCTGCGGGCAAGATATCGCCAGTCACCGAGGGCACGGCTTTCTGGGTCACGATCGCCATGCGCAGGGGTTCCTCGCCGGCATCTGCCAACAGGGGAATCATGCGAAGCTCCAAGGGGATTCCAGCAGGTCCCAGGCCAGCCGGTTGTTCGAAGGGCTCGGAAACGAGAGCTGTGGCGCCCACGCTGCGCACGAAGCGGTCCAGTCCAAGCTTGGGCAAGGCTTCCGCAACCGCCATACCGACAGGTGAATTCCCAACCAATCGACTGGCTCCAGCATCGCCGGCCAAGACGGTGCCTTCTTCGCTAGCCAACATGACCGCCTCGATTCCACCGATGGTCGCTGTGGTGGGTCCACCAACGGGCTTCTCCTTAAGAGTGCGATGCTGGTGGCGCAGTCCGCGCTGCCTCTCATTGATTTGAATCAGGTACTGGCGCTGAGACATCAGACTCTCCAGGCAGGCCACCAGGGCAGGCAGCTCCTCGCGCTCCACAAAGCCATCGGCGCCCGCATCCATGGCCAAAGCCATGTCGGAGGGGTCGGAGCCCTTGCGCGCCTCGTAGACCAGGACCGGCGTGGTGACCGCGATCGGTAAGGTGGCGACCAAAGCCGGCATCAATTTGCCAAGCAGGACCCCTTCGGATCGGGAAGCTACCACGATCGCATCGAAGGGGTGCTCCTTTGCTAGGACCAAGCCCTGTTGCCAGTGGCTTTCCTCTATGACGTCGTGACCCACGTCACGTAGGCGGTTGCGAAGGATTCCCCGATCGGGCGGATCAGAATCAATTAGGAGGACTCGGCTATTCATGGACTTGGGGGCGTGGCACAAAAAGGGAATTCAGGTGGGAAGCGTGCCGCTGCTGAGACTTACATCGGCTAATGCGCAAAATCCTTCGTCCCAATTGCAGAATAAGGCCAAAAAAGTGCACCGTTCGTGGGAATCATTGATCACAAACAATTTCATCCGAGCGACACATAAACCTGATTTTTACGATTCAATTCACCCCGTATCGAATCACCTTTACTTCAAAAACCAAACGTATCGAAACGTAAAAAACACAATCCCTGACCATGTCGTTAGTGTTTTTATCACACACCATAACGCTCCGAAACGAAGCGTAAACAAACAAACTCCTCCCCTCGTGTCCGCATCGCACCACCTCAAACGCAAGCGGCCCACGCCAGGAAAAAAATCCCGGCGTGGGCCGCTTTGCTTGGCAAAAACCTTCCTATCAGGAGATGCCGAAGCGCTTGAGCTTGCGATACAAGGTGCTCTTGCCGACTTTCAGCAAGCGGGCCGCGGCCAACTTGTCACCGCCGCAGGAGTCGAGGGCCCGTAGAAGAGCCTTCATTTCATAGTGCTCCAGGCTGATGGGGTCCTCTTCGCCGATATCCCAGGGACGCTGCTCTTCGAGCGCTGCCATGCCGGGGATCGTCATTGCGGGCAGACCTGAGTAGTCCAGGGCCTCCGAAGGAGCCTGGGACGGAATGATGTCCTGGGACGGCATGTCCGCGACCAGCTGGCGCAGGTGCGCGGGTAGGTGCTCGACCTGGATCGGGCGTCCGGCTGCCAAGGAGCATGCTTCCTCGAGGGAACTCTCCATCTCAGCGACATTTCCGGGCCAATCATGGTGGGCCAAGACCCAGCTAGCCTCGTCGGAAACCTCGGACACCTTATGTAGGGGACCGAAACGCTCCAGGAAGAACTCGACGAACATGGGCAAGTCTTCACGACGGTCGGCGAGCGCCGGAACGACGATCGAGCGCCCGTGCAGCAACTTGGCGAAGGTCGGGTCCGAGATCGAAGGGTCCTCCAACTCGTCCGGCGTGAGATGCGTGGTGGCGACCAGGCGAACCTCAAAGCGCTCGGGTTGGCGACCGCCCTTGCGGAACAGCTGGCGGTCGGTCATGGCCTTTGCAATGCGGGCCTGAAGGGCCTTGCTCAGGTGATCCACATCCTCGAGCAGCAAAGTGCCGTCCTGGGCCAGCAACATCAGGCCGGGATGATCGACTATGGCCCCATCGAAGCTTCCCTTCGCGTAGCCGAACAGCTCGAGTTCGAGCTCATCCGAAGACTGGGAGCCGCAACGTAGACTCAGGATCGGTCCCGTGGACTGGCCGGAGTAATGCAGCACGTTGGCCACATGACGCTTGCCCGATCCGCGCGGACCGGAGATGAGCGCGGGGCTCTGGCGAGTGATGAACTTCTTAACTTGCTCGCGCAAGTTAGCGGTGGTTTCACCTTTGCCGGTGAGAGCCTCCAGCGTGTAGAGAGACTGGGCTGCATCGAGCAGCTCGGCCAATTGTTGGCGCGGAATACCCGGCTCATGTGCGCGCAGCATTTCCTCGGCAACCTTACGCTTGCCAAGGTCCAGCAGGAGCACGACGCGCAGGGCTTGGCCGCTCGACTCATTGCGAGTGACGGGCACCACCGCGGCCATCAGGTTGCGCTGAGCGCGGTCCTTGCGTTGGGAGACCTCGAAACGGAAGCCATCGCGCGAGGTGGCGCGGGCGTCCCGAACAAAAGCTTCCAAGCCGGTGGCCGGGGCTGCTTTTCCGAGCGCTTGACCGATGACGCTACGCCCCATCAGTTCCAAAGCGCCGCGGTCCGCGTTTTGAACGTGGCCAGCCGAGTCCACCACCATGACGCCATCGGGACGGCCGCAAGCCAGCTCCCGGAGCAACACGGCGCGGTTGGTCTCTTCTAGGTCAACGTTACCGATGTCGACCATATGGCGCTGCTGCGTTTCCAAGCGCTGATTCTCACGCTCGAGGATGCGGCTTTGGTCCAAGGCTTCGCGGCAGCGGGCCTGGTGGCGCAGTTGAGCTTCGAGAACCAGATGGATGTGATTCATCTGCCCCTTGGCCACAAAAGCGTCAGCGCCTGCAGCGTAGGCATCGTCGGCCATTTCAGCACCGGCCTTGCCCGTGCTGTAGATGATGATAGGAACGTGCACGAGCTCGGGGATGGCTTTGACCCTGCGACAAACCTCGCAGCCGTCGACGCCCCCGCGCCCTTCTGCGGAAACGACCATGATGTCGAACTCGCCGGAGCGAGCCTCGACGATCCCCTTGGCGCCAGTTTCCACGGACACGACCCTATAGCCCTGTTCGGACAAACGGCTCTTAAGTACCAAGCGATCACTCGCTTCGGCTTCTACTAACAACAATCGACTCATACCAACTCTCCCAGGCTGGACCCACACTCCCCAACAGCTGTTTGGGGCTCTGCCTGGAGAATTGGTCTCTCCGGGAAGAACGCCCCGCAAGATCGGCTTTCGATTCCGCGGCGAGATGCCACGGTGCTCGGAGACCGATGCTGGTGCTGGGTGTGAGTTTTGGTGTTCAAAGTTCTACGGTTATCCGGTGCGATCCGCCTCCCCTCCCCAATCCCCCCTCTGGGAATTTGCGAGTCAGCAGGGCGCTCCGGTGTGTTCAGATGCGTCAGTCAGGTGCAAAACGCCCACAATTCCCAGGCGTGCTCCCAACCGGACCCCCAGAGGATCCCTTGCCGGCCCCACCATGCACAAGGATCTATTTGGATCGAAAGTCGAAGAAGCCCTGACCGGACTGCCTCCTGAATGGGATGCCGTCCGCTGCCTGACCCATTTAAGGCGCATTTTCGACCCGGAATTGGCCCGTGAAGCCGCTCGTCTGCACGACCTACGAGAACGCTGTAAGGGGCGTATTGGAAAGGACTTACTGCCCTATCTCCAGGACCCCGGAAGTCAGCAGGTCAGCGCCCCCCGCATAGCCTCACAGCGCGCCAAGCGCATCTCCAAGCTCACCCCCAATTCTCACATCTGGGATTCGACCTGCGGACTGGGGATGGATAGCCTATTCCTCGGCCTTGCGGGGCACCAGACCGTCTCTACGGACCTTTGCTCTGAGACCTTGGCCTACGCCATCGCAAATCTCAGGCACCATGACCTGCCCGCATGGGCGCTCAGGGCGGACGCCACCGGCAAGGCTGTGGGGACTCCCCACGTGCTGCTGGACCCCGACCGCAGGCCCAATGGCAAGCGCACTTTAGACCCCCGGGCTTGGAGCCCTTCCTTAGCCGCCACCCTCGAAGTCCTGGCACGCCACGAGGGCGGGGTGGCGAAACTCCCCCCGGGCATGGAAATCCCAATGGAATGGCCCACCCAACACGCCATCCACTGGGTCAGCCTGGCTGGCCAGCTCCTGGAGTGCACCCTCTGGACAGGCGATTGGGCTCCTGAACCCGGCCGAAGCGCCATCCTGCTCGCCAGGGATGGTCAGGATCACGAATACCAAGGTCCTTTGACGGACGTGCCCGCATGTACGCCAGAGCAGGCCAAGGAAGTCCGCTTCCTGGCAGATCCCGACCCATCCATCGTGCGCGCTGGCTTGCTCGGCTGCTTGGCCAAGGAACAAGGCCTGAAGCCCCTAGCGCCCCGCCTGGGCTACCTGGGTGGGGACCAGCTCCCGGATTCCCCATTCCTCACATCGTTTCGTGTGGTCGCTAGCAGTCCTCTAGACCGCAAGAAAGTCCGCCGCATGCTGGCTGAACACGATATCGGACCAATCCAAGTGCGCCAACGGGGCCACGACGAGCCCTCAGACCTGCTGGAGCGCAAATTGCGCGGACCGGGCAGCCAGCGGGGCATATTGGCCATCGCTCGCATGGATCGCGGCCGCTGGGTCTACCTCTTGGAGCCGGCAATCGCTCCTGGGGACCCAAAATAGGGTCTCAACCCGTAGCCAAGCCCCTTTCGGACTCCAACTACCTAAACCCCTCCCGTAGGAAGGCCGAAAGAAGGGTGGTGGGCGATGAGGGATTCGAACCCCCGACCTCCTCGGTGTAAACGAGACACTCTAGCCACTGAGTTAATCGCCCTTGTGTTGGTCTTTCGGCTGGACAAGTTATCCTGCCGCGGCACTTCATGCTACCCCCGG
>JAESRM010000311.1 GCA_016764635.1 Planctomycetota bacterium | reverse complement strand
AGACTCCCCGTAAGCCCAACGCGCGCCCACCGCCAAGCGCGATCCCCCCTGCACCGTTTGCCGGCCCTTCAATTGGGCGACCAAACGCAAGTCCGAGGCTAGCGGACTCAAGAATTGCCCGGGAGCTTGGCGCAGCAAGACGGTCTCGACCGTGCAGATCACATGGCGATCCAGATCGAAGTCTCCCACCTGGGGTCCGCTGAGAATCGTGCCAATGTGCTGGCTGTGGTTGGATTCCAACCCCACCGGCAAGTGCAAAGCTGCGAGCGGTGCCTGCACGGCAGCCGGGGCAGCACAGCCCCCCAGAAAACCCAATCCCAGCACGATGCAAGCCGTGCTAAAGAGCGGTCTACCCACGAATTTGAATCCTGTTTGCTTGCTTGGCTCGATCATTGTTCTTCCTCCGCGCTCCCCTCCGGAATCGCCGGCTGGGATTTCAAACGATCCAAGGGACAACCGCACTCCATTTGTCACCCTTTCACGCGGAAACATACGCCAGGTGCAAGTCCTCCCAACGGCCCCCCCAATCGAAGCCCCGCCCAGGCACCGGCAGTAATGGGCTCCTAGCCCGGGAAGGGCCAGGGCCCTTCCTTCCAAACGGCTCCCCAAGCGGTCGCCGCACCCGCACAAAGACWGCAAGCCACCAGCGCCCTGACTAACAGCTTTTTCATGCGGCGCGTGCTCACATCCTCAGCCTGCAAGCTGTGCACGACGATATAGACCGCCAAGATCCCAGCCAGGTCCGTGCATAGGTCCAGCAAGGACGCATCGCGCCCGGGCACCCGGCTCTGGTGGTACTCATCGCTCACCGCAAACAAGAATGCCGAACCAGGCAGCAATCCCCTCGTCAGTCGACTCCAACGCACCCAATCCCTGTCCCTTGGCAGCAACGGCACCAAAAGCAGCATCAAAATCCCAAACTCGAAGGCGTGGGCTAGATTGCCCAGCAAAGCCATGATTCCCGAGCTCGGCAGMTCACCTAGCGGCGCCCGAAAGGAAGACAGGGCAAAAATCAGTGCGCCCCAGGCGAGCGGCGCCAACCATGCGATTTTGCGCGGCATGCGCAAGAGTCCGCGGCCCACCCGACTTAGAGCAAGGGGCCATTTCCTGTCCAGCTGCGCCCCACCCCCTCGCTCACTACCCGCTTCAGCCCCCATCAAGCCTGGGTACCGAACAGGACGTGCGCGATCAACGCGATGCCCTGACCCGTGCGCGAGGACTCCACCTTGAGGGAGGTCAGCATTCCCAGCAGCAAAAAGAACCCGCGTCCGCGCTCGTCCTCCAGATCAGGCAACACATCGGTGTCCTGCACAAAAGGCCGCAAGCATTCGGGATCTCCGCCACCCTCGTCTTCCACTCGCAGGGTCCACCCCTTGTCATCGAAACAGAATTCCAGGTGCATTTGAATGCTAGGCGTGCCATCGGCCCCATCGCCCCCATCCATGGCTCGCCCGCCTCCACCGTGGTCCACCGCATTGGACAACAGTTCGCCAACCACGAATTCCAAGCGGTCGATTTCCCCCTTGAGCAACTGTTCGTCCATGGCAAAATCCCGCACCCTTTGGCGCCCAGCTCGGGCGGCCTTGTGGTGCGCCGGCATGCTGAGCTTGAGCTCAACGCCAGCGGCCGACCGGGAAATTTGCTCTTTTGAATTCACCGCGCTGGCTCCAAGAGCAAACTGAAGTCCAAAGCTTCAGCCGAATGGGTAAGAGCTCCAACGGAGATTCGATCCACGCCCGCTTCCCCGTAGAGATGCACGTTGTCGAGCACGATTCCGCCAGAGGCTTCCAGTTCCACGGATACGCCCAGGCGCGCTGCTTCGGCGCGCAGCCGCGGACACAACTCGATCAAAGTTTCTGGACTCATGTTGTCAAGGAGCAAGACATCCGCGCTACCGCGCAAGGCCGCCATGGCCTCTTTCTCATCACGCGCTTCCGCGGTGATGCGCACGCCCGGCCCCACATGGGCACGCAAACGCTCCAAAGCTTCTTCGATCGAAGACCCTGCGAGTTCGATGTGATTTTCTTTCAGCATGGCCTCATCGAAGAGGCCGAAGCGGTGATTCTCGCCGCCGCCGCAACGCACGGCGTACTTCTCCAAACGCCGGAGGCCCGGGGTTGTTTTGCGCGTATCCAAAATTCGCACGTTCGGTACATGCTGCACGCGCGCAACAAAACTCGCGGTCAGGCTGGCCGTGCCCGATAGGCGTTGCAGGAAATTCAAAGCCACGCGTTCCGCGCTCAGAATCGCGCGAGCATTGCCCGTGACCCGTGCCACAACCTGCCCCACAGAAACCCGGTCCCCATCGACCTGCTCCGCTTGCAATTGGCACTCGGGATCGCGCAAGGCGAAGGTTCTCAAGAACACGTCGAGGCCGGCCAAGACGCCTTCCTGCTTGGCGATCAGGGTGGCCTGGGCCCTGGCCCCCTCGGGGACCGCACCTTCGCCTGTCAGGTCGCCCGTCTCCAGGTCCTCTCTCAAGGCCGCCTGTAGTAAGGGGTCAAGGAATGACTGGGGCAGGCTGTTGGGTAAGCCCTGCCGGGGAGCGGGGAGTTGCACGTTTTCGGTGGACACGGATGGACTTGGGAGGGGGGCTCGCGGTGGCCGGGTGGATTTCCTGRGCGCCAGTGTACGCCCCCAGGGCTCCACTTTCAGCCCAGCGCTTTACGGCGGTCGCTGTGACCGGCCCAATCCCCGTCACTTGCTCCAGGCTGGTACTGGATTTCAGCTCCGAGGCCCCCCAACCTCGCTCCCAGAGCCCCTGGGCCAGGTCCCGGGACCTGGTGCTCCCGACCCCTTCCACCCGACGCAGATCCAAGGGCTGCACCCCCGCTCGGTCAGGAAATTCCTGCCCACCGGGAAGCGCAAGGGCTTCGACGGGCGGATTCGCGTGGTCTGGGTAGCCTTCTAGGATTCCTGCGCCCAGGGACCAGCCCAGCAGGACACAAAGAGGGAGCGGCGATAGAGCCTTGATGATCGAGTGCTTGTTGGTATTCACACACACAAGACCGACGCCAACCCGAATGGTGGCAACAATTCTTCGAACAAGCTAAGCGATCAGTTGCTTGTGCAAGCTATTGCCGAAGCCGCGGGGCCGGGCCCTATTCAAGTCCTTGGCCACTGTAACTGCCAATTCCCGCAGGGCCTGCTCCAGGGGACCGTTGCTGCCCCCTCGAACCACGGGCCTCTGCTCCTGGGTCGCTATGAATGCGGCGCGGTCATCGGGAAGCTGGGCAATGCACTGCAATTCCACCCCAAGGAAACGCTTGGTCACGTCGATCAAACGCTCCGCAGCGCGCAGGCCTTCCTCCGGAACCACCACCCGATTGATGATCAAACGCGGCCGGCAATGGGGCCTGCGCGTGAGCAGTACTTTTAAGAAGGCATAAGCGTCGGTCAAAGCGGTCACCGCGGGCGTGGTCACCACCAGCACGCGATCGCTCGCCGCTGCAAACGCGACGGTTTGACGGGACAAGCCGGCTGCCGAATCAACCACCATGTGACAGTAGCGGTCTTCTACGCTACGCAAGCTGGCCGCCAAGAGCTCCAATTCGCCTGCATTCAGGGAGGCCAATTGCGCAACCCCTGATCCCCCAGCGAGCAAGTCCAAGCCTTTGTAACAAGGCGTGACCACATTGGCGACGGAAGCGCTGCCCGAAATGACTTCCGCGATCGTATGGGTCGGGCGAATGCCCTGGAGGATGTGTGCGTTGGCCACTCCTAAGTCTGCATCGAACAGCAACGTGTTGCCCTGTTCGCTCAATAGGAATGCCAATGAAGCCGAGATCATCGACTTGCCGGTTCCACCCTTGCCACTCACGATGCACAAGGATCGCATCGCGTTCTTCGAACAGGGCGCCGCTTCCTGTTCGGTCCGCACTGCGGAACGGACCCCCTGGTTCAACAACGCTTCTTGCATGGCGACAGATTCACATCTCGCCGGGCTTTCGCGCCGGAGAGAAAAGAATCTACGTGTAGCTTTCCAATCCAAGTGAGTTATCGAAGTAAGAANSGAWCMKKRSSANGAYWGMRRKWMGATYYMSRWYRMRTYMKMRTKSCAWMYCASCNCRATMAWANNATGNMRMTMACCWKMGANTYMKAGCNNRCTTTCMSGRTTACGACATAAATTTCGCGTGCATCTCTTGCACAACAAAACGGCCCGTTTCGATTCTATTCAATTGCACGATACTTTGTAAATCAATGCACTCTGGCCAACGCAAACGCAACAGGCTTGGCAATCCGATACGAAGCGGAATGTAAACGCAAACATTGCAAACGAATGTGTCGTGCCAGCAGGCCGGCTTATAGAAATGCGTCGAGCTCTTCATGGCTCAAGACCACACCCATACCCTGGTCCACCAGGGACCCTCCCTCCTCACCTGCACCATCGGGCTCGTCTTCGAGAATCTCGAAATAGCGCTGCAGGACGCTCTCGATAAAGCTCTCGCCCCCGTCTTCCTCGGACAAAGGGGCGCTTTCGGCTCCCGCCACGCTGGCTTGCAGCTGGCCATCGCGTAGCTCCAAGGCACAGAGAACCTGGCTCCGCAAACGCCACTCCATGTACTCCACCCCCATGCCGCCGTAGCCCACGTGTTCGTCCACATGGTCCAGTCGTTGCATGATCAACTCCGCAAGTGCGCGCGATCCTTCCGGCAAACGCGCCATGAATGCCTCGGGCCCGACCGGAATCGATTCCTCATTCTCGGGCCACCGCGAAATCATGTGATGGGAGACACCACTGTCCGTGCGCACCTCGTGAATTTCGATCAAGCGAATGCGTTCTTCCCCGAGTACGGACAACTTTCGCAGGGTACCCGCGGGGAAGCTGGGAGCGGCTAAAACCAAGCGCGGAGCCAGCTCCGGGCGAATGCCGCAGTTTCCGAGGTGCGAGAGAATGAAAGGAAGTTGATGTTGAGCCCGGTGCAAAACCTCCAAGGCCAGGGAGATAGGTTCTTCGGCAAACGACTCCCCATCAGGGCYCAACCAAAGCAAAAGGTTCAAGCGGCCACTGGGGTCCACCGCCACCCAATCCACGGTCACGTCGTCCGACTCCGTAGATTCCAAACCGCCTTCGGCTTCCGATTGCGTTTCTCCTTCTAAAACCCAACCGCAATCCAAGAGACGCAACTCGGGAGCGAATTCACCCATCGCTTCCTTGAGTTCCGCACGCGGATCCAAATCCCCGTCCGTCATTTTGTTTTCCCCTAAGTCTGACACGAGAGTCAGTATCGCTCACTTGCCCCGTTCTGGAAAGGGGCCTTTGAGAAACATGCAAATGGTGCAGTGCCGCACCATTTGCTAGCCAGGCACCTTCCTAACGCAAGCCCAGCTCCGCCAAGTGCCTGCGGCGCGCCCAAGTGAGCGCCAGGGCCAAACCATCCGTCGCATCGTGACGTAACTCTTGCAAAACTGCGGGAGATCCAAGCTCCACGGCCACCCAGCGAGCCACCATGGCCTTGTCCGCCCCCCCATTGCCGGTCAAGGACTTCTTGACCTCCGCAGGAGTGTATTCCTCGACCTGGGCGCCGCTGAGGGCCGCGCAAGCGAGAGCCACGCCGCGCCCCTCGCCGATGCGCAGGGCCGAGGCCATGTTCTTGCCCGCGAAGGCCTTCTCGATCACAACCACCTGGGGTTTCAGGTCTCCGAGCAACTTGTCCAGGGACGTGCGTATGTGTGCGAGGCGTGTCGAAATAGGCGCGCCTTGGGTGGTGCGCACAACCCCGGCCGCGAGCAATACGGCCTCCTTGCCGCGCAGCACCACGGCCCCGTAACCCACCACCAGGGTCCCCGGGTCGATCCCCATGACCACCAACGGGTCCGTGTATTGCATGGTGTGACTGTCTGACATGACCCCATCAACCTATGCGAATCGCCCCCTGGATCCAAGAGGCGTGAGGAATCGGGCATACGGTGACGTAGCAAAGTTGCCCGCTTTCCTCCCCAATCCTGCGGTTCGGCTT
>JAESRM010000310.1 GCA_016764635.1 Planctomycetota bacterium | reverse complement strand
GAATTTGGGGCCTAAGGGCACCCCTATTACCAACTGTGCGAGTGAGTCCGTTGATGCCGAAGTCCAACCTGTCGATTATCCCCAAGCTAGCTGTGGCATTCCTTGCCTCGGCGATCATCCCCGCATCCGTGGGGCTGGTATTGCTTGAACAGCAGGGTTCTGAGCAAACCCTTGCTGATACCCGGGCCCATCTTGAGTCCCTTGCGATGGACCGTGAGGAACTCTTGAAGTCCCACATCGGTTCCTTGCAGCAAGCCGCATCCACGCTTGCGAACTCTGCCTTGGTGCGGAGATTTGCGACCTCGATGGGCGCGGACTCCGAATTGGGCGAGAGCCTTGTGGGGGAGTTGGCGGAGGACCTTTTTCACGCCACCCAAGCTGAGTTGTGGGGGAAGACGCACCATATCTTCCTGACGGACACGACCGGCCGGGTGGTTTTGAGCCCGCCCAAGGGGCCTTATGCCGGGGGCTTCCGAGTTCCTTTCACTCCGGGGGAGGAATTGGTCGCATCGTTAGGCAGCCACCTGGGTAGCTCGATCGGTTCCAACAAGTTCTTCGAGCAATCCCTGTCGGGTTCCACGGTCACCACGTTCTACAGTTTCGAAGAGAAGGATCACTATCACCAGCTCATCCTGCACCCCGTTAGGGATGCGAATGGGGAGACTAAGGCTGTGGTTGTATTTGAGGTCGCCATCGATGCAGTAACGGAGTTGCTTTCTGGTGGATTCATCCTAGGCGATTCCGGTCGGGTGACGCTGGCTACCACGACGGGCCATCGGGTGGTTCACAACSRWKGSKWYKWYKYWGSWAYWMTMGATTNNCNRKARRRKMTSCNGKCMGMRMATGCWCWMKRKTGASWTSMMRTTTRKTGANCTNATCGTGTGGATGGGGACCGCGAGGTCTTCGGCATGTACTTGCCCTCAGCGATCCACCCCTGGATCGTTTGCATTGAAATCGATCAGCAGGAGGTCGGCATGGCCTCCTCCGAGAACAAGGCGTTCATGTACAAAATACTCGGCCTGATCGCAGTGGCCATGGGTGTGTTGGGTATGGCCCTGGGGACTTGGTTTGGCAGGCCCCTGCGCAAGTTGTCAGCGGCCGCCCAGCGCGTCAGCGAGGGATGCATTGAACAGTCGATTCCGATCTCCCACGGCCTGGATGAAATCGGGATCTTGGAGCGCGCTATGGAAGCCATGCGCGTCCGACTCTACGAGCAGATTTTGACCCTTGACCGGCGCGTCGAAGGCAAAACCTTGCAGTTGGCCAAGGTCTTGGATGAGGTTCAAATGTCCAAGGATCGCTATGCGCTCGCCGTGCGGGGCTCAAAAGACGGTTTGTGGGATTGGGACCTCGAAACCAACAAGATCTACTTCGCTCCGCGCTGGAAAGAATTGCTTGGCCGAGCCGTGGATGAGGTGGGGGACTCCCCCGAGGATTGGCTCGAGCTCATCGACCCGCAGGAAAGGGAGGGATTCCAAATGGAATTACAGAATCACCTGGAGAGCGAGTTTGATCAGTTTGACACGGAAATTCTGATGGTGCACTCAGACGGGAAACCCCGTTGGATGCTGTGCAGGGCCGCGTCCACGCGCAATAAGAAAGGACGGGTCATTCGACTTGCCGGATCCTTGGCTGACATCACGGACCTCAAGAAGGCGCAGAGTGATTTGGCCCAAATGGCGCACCATGATCGGTTGACCGGCCTGTCAAATCGTGAGTTGTTCGTCGACCGCTTGCAGCAGACCATGGCACGCAGCCGGCGTGACACCGCGTCGCAATTTGCCGTACTGTTCTTCGACTTCGACAGGTTCAAGGTCATCAACGACAGCTTGGGACACAATGTGGGCGACGCCCTMTTGGTCAGCATCGCGCGACGTTTCGAAGAGGAATTGCGCGAGGTGGACACCGCAGCACGCTTTGGAGGCGACGAATTCGTCGTGATTCTGGACGGGGTTGAAGACCTTGCCGCGGCGGAGCATGTGTGCGATCGACTTCTCAACGCGTTCGCCCAGCCGCACCAGTTGCTCGGACACCAAGTGGTCTCTACAGCAAGTATTGGTCTGGTGATGGGGGACGACTCCTACAAGGATGCAGCCAGCATGCTTCGGGATGCGGACACCGCCATGTACCAAGCCAAGACCGGAGGCCGTGCACAATACCGCGTCTTCGACCGGGCCATGCACTCCGACGCGGTGCAACGACTCAACCTCGAGAACGATCTGCGCAATTCGGACATGGACGTGGAGTTCCGTCTCTACTATCAGTCCATTGTGGCGCTGGATACCGGCGAGATCATGGGGTTTGAAGCGCTCGTGCGCTGGGAGCACCCGGAGTTAGGTCTCGTACCGCCCGATGATTTTATTCCCATCGCAGAGGAGACCGGCTTGATCGTTCCCCTGGGCGAATGGATCCTGCGTACGGCAACCAGTCAACTGAAGGAATGGCAGAAGGAATTCAACCGCCCCGACACGCTCTTCATGAACGTGAATTTGGCGCGCCGCCAACTGTTGCACCCTTCGCTTAAAGGGACCCTGTTGGAGTTGATCGAGGACTTCGACTTGAAGCCAGGCGATGTGAAGCTGGAGATCACCGAGACWACGGTCATGGACGAGCGCCACGAYATGGTKCCCGCCATGGARGAAATYCGCGCCATGGGKTTCCCCYTGGCCATGGATGACTTTGGCACMGGACACTCCTCYTTRGGATGCCTGCACTCCTTCCCGATCGACGTGCTCAARATCGACCGSAGCTTCATYGWSAACCTGGGWGAGAGCCGCGARTTCACYGCGGTGGTYCAGGCGATCGTGACCCTAGCGCACCACCTGGATYTGGACGTGGTCGCCGAAGGTGTGGAGACGGCGGGGCAGCTCGCCCAGCTTCAGGTCCTCGGATGCTTGTACGTTCAAGGCTATCTCTTCTCCAGGCCGCTGCCGGCAATCGAGGCAACCAAGTTGCTTCGAGAAGGTTTGCCGCGCGTGGCTTAGCAGACCGCTGATTGTCAACGGCCTACTAGACTAGGGTTTCGCGGTCCGTCCCAGATATATGGGCGCCGACCACAGAGGAAGTTCGTGCCGCAGACTATCCATCTACCGGGAGGCGCGGGCTGGCTCGRCGTAGCCGGGCTCCCGTGGTGCCGATACAAATTGACGCTCAGWTSKGAAGANCASRCKCGAATCCTTACGAATCGAGATCATCTCCCGAAGACTTTTAGCGAGACCGCTACCCGACCGCACCCTCGCAGAAACTCGAAAGATGCTGCTGAGGCACGGATGGCTGCTTAGCACCGCGAAACCCTAGGCTAGAGGCGGTCGTTGGGTTGAGGCCAATAGAAAAGGCGCCTCCGATGGGAATCGGGGGCGCCTTTTCTATTGGCCTATTTGGTTTCAGCGGGCTTCTTCGGCTTAGGTTTCGGAGCGGGTTTGGCTTTCTTTGACAAGCGCTTGGCCAATAGTTTGACGGCGTTCTTCTTGCCCTTGGTTTCGATAGGGTCCTCCCCGAAGTAAGTGTCCCAGAGAGCCCAGCACAGGGTTTTTGAGGTGATGATTCCCATGCGCTTCCCGGCCACGGTGGTCACCAGYTTGTTTCCGGGGAGCCAGGTGAARACGATYGTCTCACCGTCTTCGATCTCGGWCTTGAAGTAGGCCCGGAAGGTCTTGAGTGCGGCGGGCCCATCYTTCCAGCCCCATAGCTTTTGGGCTTTGGCCATGCGCGGGTTGATGCTRTCCACAAAGGCCCCTCGAATTTTTTTGGCACCCACATCGCGGACGAAGGCCAAGTGGAGCGAGCGGGTGATCTTCTCTTGCCCCAGGTTCTTGTAGAAATTCCGGTCGCCCAGCAAGGCCTTGGTCGACTTCCCGAAGAAACTCCCCATGCGCTTTTCGACCGCTGCCTCATCGACGTAGAGGCCGTAGGCGTAGACATTGACCAGGATGATGAAGCGCTTGTCCCGGACGGCCACACCAGCCAGGGAGAGCTCGTCCAGTTCGACCTCCGCAATGGACTTGACCGCGAAGCGCACTTCGGTGTCGGGCTCCTCCACGTGGGATCGAGCTTGGGCTCGGCCCTGGGCGATGGGCGCAGCCGGGGGGGCAGCGATGGGGAGTGCGAGGGCGAGCAGGAGGGCTTTGAGCATCATGGCAGCGGTGGGGAAGGCGTCCGAAGGGAACCCCCATCATGCCTCGACCGCCCGATTTTTGCACGGCTCCCACCCGGGGCGGCAACTGGGGTGCTGGAATGCGCCCCTTATATAGAGCCAGCGCGGGAACGGGTTCCCAGCCAGGCCGAGCCGCAAACCTCGCGTGCTCCTAGGCAGCCCGGAAGCGGATCTGCTCCCGCTGGCGCTCCATCAGGTAGGCCTGGAGTTGCTGTTCCATTTTCAACCAGGCCGGGTTGTTCTTGGCTTGGAAGCGGAGGCCGATTCGTGGGTTCTTGGCGTGATGGAACCTGCGTTCAATAATGGCGGGCAGTCATAGGGGCGCTGTGAGCGCCGGGCTCTCCAAGGCGAAGAGCACCCGGGACTTGCCCTTGGGCAGGGAACTGTCCGTGCCGCTGGGGAACCTCAGATTGCATCCTCCGAGGGAGAGGTCCATGAGGTCTCCCGCGAAAACGGAGGAGCCCTGCTCGATACTTGCCGTGAGCGAGGGCTGGGACTGGGACCGGGGGGAGCCGTAATCGAGGGTCTGAACCCGGAACGCTTGGCGCCTGTTGTGGGTCTGCTTGCTGAGGGCCGCCTGCCAGAACAGGGCCGGCTGTTCGGTGCACAGAATGTACTCGTGCTCGCCGATGGCCTTGCCTTGGATGCGGGCTTGGACCGTGGGCGTGTCTGGGGCGGCAGCCTYGTTCAGGGAGAGGCCGATACTCAGCGGCAGGGTCGCGCCTAAGGCCTCGAAGTCGGGCAGGTGCACGACTAGGTGGTCCGCGTTCATTTGCATGAGTCGGCACTCTGCAACGGCTCCTGAAGCGTTGATCAGGTAGGCCAAAGGCTTGGGATCGGACTGGCGGAAGGACATTCGGGGTGGATTTGGTGGTGGGATTTGGCCCATCCCCGGGTTTTCCCGGTAGATGTGCCTTTCCACTATCGGCTGTGGAAAGGTTGATTTTTTAGGCTGTTTTGAACTGTGGAAAACTCGGGGGATGTTCGCGTGACACGGTGGGGGAGGGGGTCTCTAGRCCCCAGGAGGCYGGTTTTKGGGTTGGTGGCRRATTGGGGCRATTGTTGGYGWTTGGTGGAGATWRAYTGTTGRTTAGTTGTGGAATTGGCGGGGSTTTGGGGTCGATTCGGGGAATCTTCTAAATCTAGTGGCGAGATTGGTGGCATTTTGTACTCTGGGGCTGCACAGCAACCGGCGTAATCCCGCCCGCTTAGTCACCACGTCATGTCCAACTCTCTACTACTCATCGGCGAGCACCCCGCTACCTTGGATGGGGAGGGACGGATTCAGCTTCCTGTAAGCCTGAGGGATGAAATCAATCCCCGTCGGGCTGACTTCTCCTTAATGGCGAACCTCGAGCCGGATGGCTCGATCTGCCTTAGAGAGAGGCGAGATTGGGAGGATTTCGTGGAAGACCTCAGACGTTCACCTGCAGAAAACGCACAGACACGGCGCACCTTGCTGTTTCTTGCGTCCTCTTCTGCTCCGGTGAAGTGTGACAAATCGGGCAGGGTTCGCATCCCCGATGTTCTGCTGCTCCAGGTGGGTTTGGATCGCAGCACTATGGAACATCGTGATGTCGTTTTGGTGGGGAACTTCAGCGACATGCGGGTGTGGAGTCCGGAAGGCTGGTCTTCGTTCCGAGAAGAAGCGCGGGCCGAGTATGAGTCGGGTATCGACTCACTACTGGGTCACAAGCGTTTGGGACCGGAGGGGTTGGTTGACAGAGAAACGGCATGATCACGCGCTTCTGCGCTTGATCATGCCCCTCTGCCGACTTTTATAGTGGACAAAAAGAAGCCCGCGGCAC
>JAESRM010000110.1 GCA_016764635.1 Planctomycetota bacterium | reverse complement strand
TGACCCATCTGTAGAACAGGGACGCGATCGTTTCGCTCTGGCCCGTGGACTTTGGGCACTCGGGAGAAAATCCGAGGCGCGGAAACTAACAGCTTCGCTTGAGAAATCTCTGGCACAGGATTCAGGTAGTGAGAAACTTCACAGAGAGCTCATCTTGTGGATAGAAACGCACTAAGGGCACATCAATCTCTGTTCTGAGAGCAGAGGTGGCTTGCCTCCCACCTCTGCTCACTCGTACTCTTTGTAGATGCGGCATCTGTTAACACTATCTATTGCAACACTGTCGTCCGTGCTCTTTCTCGGCTGTGGTACTGATAGCAATCCGGCGTCGATTGATGCTGGGGCTGGTATTGACGCCACTGTCATCGTAGACGCATCCCTCCCGCCAGATGCCGCGCCGGATGCGTCGATTTGTATGGGCGACAATGATTGCGAAACCGGGCGCTGTCAATCAGACGGATCGTGCTCGTGTCCGATGACCGCGGACATTCCCCCAGTCTTCCCGTGGCAGAGGCAAGTGGGCGCGCCATTACTAGTGCCCGGACAAGTTCACGGCGATGGTACCAACTTTCTTATCGCCGACCCCAGCGCTTTGTACAACGAGGCTGAGGGCAAATGGCAAGTCTGGTACGCGGCGTCGCGAGGCGAGTGTTTTACCTGCGAAAACTCCGCTGTGATTGAGCTGGCGGAGAGCAGTGATGGCATAGCATGGACCGTTGCTGAGGATGTTGCGCTCAATCTCTCGGGCACAGGCTGGGACGCGATTCGGAGCGAGACCCCCGACGTGATTGTCGACCCGAACGCAATTCCGAGTCGCCGCTACGCAATGGCGTATTCAGGTGCCGATGTGATGCTCCCGCTGGGATTTCCCAACTACAATATTGGTATCGCGTTTTCTCCTGATGGTAAGAACTTTACTAGGGTTTCCGCCGCCGAGTCCGGTCAAGCGGAAGACGGCTTGGTGCTCACCGAACTCGTTGCCTTTCCCAATAACATGCAGGTAAACGGCGGTGTAGTAGCGGATCCAACCTTGGCATTGATCGACGGTACCTATCACATGTGGTTTTCTAGCTTCGGGTGTGCGGACGGTGATACCTGCGCAAACATACTAGAGTTTGGAATTAGTCACGCGACCTCTATCGATGCCGTTCACTGGATACCCGATACAGCAAATCCCGTCATTGTGGGTGGAGAGCAACCCAGCGCAATTTGGAATCCCAACGATTGCCGCTTTGAAATGTGGATGACCAGAAAAGCGCAGGGAGATGATGATGGAATCCCCGCTACCTTTAACCCGACCCTTGGCAGCTTTCGAGCGGTGTCCGAGGATGGTAGTTCTTGGACGGTGGAATCTCAACGCGATTTTACATGGGACAATCAGGYYGGAGGCGAGCAATTGGGACTTCTCACTGGCGTTGATGTCGCTCTACGTGGAYTTGAGCGGGTGCTGTTYTATGTTGGAATGGGGACTGATTCGGTGCCACCGGGTTTTTTCATCCCGGTGCAACAGAGTTTTGACAAAGCTGGATTTGTGCCCGGAACCTTTGGGCTGGGAATGGCACGTCAAGCGGTAAGTAGCTCCTCCGAGTGAAACTGGCTGCCGTACAGTATTGTCCGCCTCATGGAAAGCCAGAGGTTGCTCGAGATGAACTCCGCGATTTGCTGATGAAGGCAGAGGGAGCGGATCTCATCGTTTGTCCGGAAATGGCAGTGTCCGGATACGTATGGTCGTCGAGAGAGGAAATAGCTCCCTTTGTAGAAGCCGCAGCCGGGCCAAGCTTTGAAATGCTTCGGCAGTGCGCGATAGAACTGGGGGCGACGATTGTCTGTGGGATTGCGGAAGTGGCTGGGGACTCCCTTTACAATAGTGCCATTACGGTATCGGCGGAGGGCACGCTCGTGAGTTGTTACCGAAAAAATTTACTCTATGAACGGGATGAGACTTGGGCTGAGCCCGGACGAGAACGCGCACTGCTGCAAGTTCCCAAGGTGGGATTGCTTTGTCCGGCGATTTGTATGGATCTCAATGACGATGAGTTCGCCCTGTATATTCACCAAAATCGACCTGAAGTCATCGCATTTTGTACCAACTGKATCGAAGAAGGGGTKGATATATTGCCCTACTGGCGMATGCGTCTCTTTGGCTGGCAGGGCTATATGGTAGTCGCAGACCGTTGGGGCAGYGAGCGTGGTACWCAGTTTTACGGCCGCAGCACGGTGCTCGGCCCGGACAATGCGATTCTCGGAACCCTGTGCGCCGAGGGCARTGCGGTGCTCTGGGTGGACACAGAGACTCTGATCACAGATGTGCGCTAGCCAGTGAAGGCGCGCTAATGCCTCTTGCCCTTTGCCAGCGCTCCCTTGCTGAACTACAATGTGGCTTCACACTTAATAGTTAGGACTTTCTATGCGTCTATCTTTCCTTCTCGCCACGCCCATCGCGGCAGCCCTATTGTTCGTTGCACCTCAAACTGCCGAAGCAGGTATCGATGCTTGCGGAGATATCTACATCGAAGCCGGCGTAGAGTGTGAGGTCGTACCACCGGGTGTCACCTGTGAAACCCAGTGTACTCCCATTTCCTTTGAAGCCACCTGCGCCGCAGAGCTTCGGGTCGATTGCACCGGCGGATGTACCGGAGAAGCAAGTGTGTCTTGTACCGGACAGTGCGATACTACGTGTCAAGCASAGTGTCAGGTAAACCCTGGCWCTTTYGATTGCGCTACCTATTGYTCGGCAGATTGCACTGGYAGTTGCGATGCGCARTGCAACAATTCAGAGTGCTCRGCGACATGCGACGCGAACTGCTCAGCCAGTTGCGACACCCAGTGTAACGTGGTTCCGGCCAGCGCTAACTGCATGGCTTCTTGTTCCGGGAGCTGCGAAGGCTCGTGTACGGCAGAATCTACTCTCGACTGCCACGTCAGTTGCAGCAGCTCTCTCTATACCGATTGTAAAACCCGAGTGCAGGGCGGTTGTGAAACTGACTGCCAAGCGATGGAAGGCGCGCTCTTTTGTGACGGCCAGTATGTCGATGTCTCAGGCGATCTCGATGCCTGCGTCAACGCTCTCAAAAGCCTATTCGACATTGACGTCGATGGCTATGCAGAAGCTTCTTGTGACGGCAACGGAAACTGCTCCGCCAGCGCTGGTGCGAGTTGTTCTGCGGGCAGTGGACGCACTGGAACAACCACTGGTTTGCTCCTCCTTTTCGCAATCCTCTTCGGTGTACGACAAACTAGACGCCGGACAGAGTAAGTCTGATCGGCGCGAGTTTTAGTCTAGCAGACTAGTTGGTTTTGTTGAAACTAGTCTGAAGAGTATAGGCCTCACAGCTATTCGCGCTCAAGTAGGGATAGACGCGAATAAAGAAGTTGAGGCCATCATCGGTTCCGCCACCGCAAGGCCCGGACCACGTGAGCGCGATGGTCTCTGCTGAATCCCCGCCGGCGGTGCTATCGAAGCAGTCGGTGCTGCAGCTTGAATTCGAGAAACTGTTGTAGCAGAGCTGCAGATCGTAGTCCTTGCCGGTTGGTGGAGTGAGAAYAACCTCGTAGCGGTATTCCTCATCGACACCAGTGGTACAGCCGTCGAATGCCTCGGTGGTGAGTTGGCGGTACCAATCTTCGTCACCGGAGGTGTAGATGGTCATGTCACTATAGGTTTGCGAGAGATTCTCGCCCAAGAGCCCGAGATAGTGATGGCTGACGCAGCTGTTGTTGGCCTCGTAGCTGTCTTGCGGAAGACCATCGTCGGTACTGCCATTGCAATCGTTGTCGAGGCCGTCACAACTCTCGGACACCATCGCCGCAGTGTTTGGAGAACAGCTTTGCACTTGTCCGGTAGCGCAGCGGTCTTGAGTCACTTCGCAAACACCCACGCCACAGGTCTCGGTACCGAGATCGAGGTTGGTGCAGCTCCCCGCGCTAGTGCCTGTACAGCTCGCTAGATCTGGGCTTTGGCAGGTGGAGTCACAAGTGACTTGAGCGTTGCCGCGAATAGTCTGATTTGTGCACTCCTCGAGGGGGGAGGCACAGCTACCCGTGCCGTCACATGTTGCGCCAGCAGCGCTCAGGCTGGCTTTCTCGAAGCAGATACCACCTTGCCATCCGAAGTAGAATCCCGAGCAATCGACCGCGCCGCATTCCGCGTCCGGGTCTTGTCCGTCGCCGATGAGCGTACAGGTCCCGACGGAGCCTGCGACATCGCATGCCTCGCACTCGCCAGCGCAAGCGCTTCCGCAACAGACACTGTCAACACATGTCAGCCCACCGCCGCAGTCACTTTGAATATTGCAGAACCCGCCAGGGCCCGCGTCCGGGACACACGCGCCGGCGGTGCAATGAGCTGAGGTGTCGCAGTCACCATCACCGTTGCAAGTCGCCATACACAGTCCGGCTTGGTTGCTGGGTTGGTCTGTACTATTGTCGCAAGACACGCCCAGGTAGGGGCCGCAGTCGTCCGAGCTGAGGCCCGAGCACGCGCTGTCATCGTTGACGTTTTGCGCGCTACACTGAAACGTGCCTCCGCAAACGCCATCAACTCGAGTGCCTTGGCAGCTGGTTTGAGAGTCACAGGTCGACGCCACATCGAGATGCCCGCAGTCGTTGCTGTTGGCGCAGCAGTCGCCGCTAGCACAACAGAATCCGTTCTCACAGTGTCCGCCTACGCACTGACTATCGCCGGTACAAGCGCTGCCATCACCTTCGTCGAGCTCACACTGTCCGGTGGCGTTGCAGTAGGCGTTGGCATCGCAGGCCGAGTCGCTGGCACAGCTATTGGCGCAAACAGGAGTGCTCTGATCGATGCCACCATTGCAGGTTACTGAGGGGTAAACTCCACAATCGGAGGAGAGAGTCCCTGTTGTACATGCGGAGTCATCGGGAGCGTTGTTGAAAGTACTGCATTCGAAATTGATACACTCGGCCAGGTCTCGTTGGCCTTGACACGCGCTTTCAACCGAGCACTGTGGGCTGGARGAATACTGAGCAGGGCAGTCAGAAGCGCTCTCACAGCAGTCGCCTGAGTTACAGCAGAAGCTATTTCGACAGTGACCACTGCCGCACTGACTGTCGTCCAAACAACCTTGACCATCGTCCTCGTCCGCGAGGCAGGTATCGCTGACATCGTCACAATAGGCATTGGCATCGCAGTCGGCATTGCTCTGGCAAGAGCTCGGACAGACTGGAGCAGTTTGGGAGACGTTGCCATTGCAGAATATCGGTAAGTACAGGCCGCATTCATTGGCCACAGTAAYGGAGGTACAAGCGGAGTCATCCTGTTGTGTGCCGGTAGTCGCGCAAATGGAGTTTTCTGTACATACCGCGGCGCCTCGAGCACCTTGGCAGGTTGTCGGRTTTTCACACACTGGGTCAAAGGAGCCAAAGCTCGGACAGTCTTCTGCGATTGTGCAACAGTCTCCAAAGGCGCAGCAAAAGTCGTTCTGGCAGTGACCGCTTTGGCAATCGCCATCTTCGTCGCAGCTGCCGGCATTGCTCAGATCTGCTTCACACGCGCTATTGTCGCAGTGGGCTGAACCAGTACATTTGACATCGTCTTCGCCATCACAAGCGATGGCGCAGTTATCGCCTGAGTCGGCGCCGTCTACACAGCTGTAGAGGCCGCAGGATACATCAACAGATTCGGCACAACTGCCGGACACGCATGACTCCGCTGCTCGCATGACGTAGCTATTGGAGCCGAGACGACAGCTTTCTTGCTCGCAGTTGGTAACCCCGACGTCGACACCACCTGTGCAGTCATTGTCCTTGCCGTCACAGACCTCTTCTGCATCGTCGTAGATGTCCGAATCGCTATCGTTGCAGTCTGTGGCACGGCAATCGTCTCCAATTCCGCGAAAATCGCCGTCACCGTCAATACAACAAACACCGGTGTCGCTCACGCAGACTTGGCCTTGCGAACTTTGCTCCGAGTTGATGGTCCGACAACTGAATGAGGTCGGAC
>JAESRM010000355.1 GCA_016764635.1 Planctomycetota bacterium | reverse complement strand
GAGACCGGAGAACTTCCATCGTTTATAGCATGCACGCCGAACTGGTTAACGCTTGACCGAAGGCTACCGGAATAGCGATGGGAGTTATCCGGACTCAGTACCCACCGGTACCCCGCTCAACCGACCTGAAAGCGCCAGTACATTTACACCCTAAGTACGTGACAGGATGCTCGAATCGGCATCCACGATGCATCTATTCAGAGTCAACAAAAGCCCAAGAACATACCTGCCCTCCGATAAAAAAACCGGACTTGTTCAAGAGCTCAACGGTCCACTTCTCTGTGGATACACCCCGAGAATCAATAGGGTTACACACTAGGTACACTCGATCCCGTATCCAGCAGAATTCGACTCCATCCACGAACAATGCGATCGACTCCCTCTCCTCTTGCGATATCGAGAAATGCGTCCTTCCGCTGACTCTAAGACAAATTTCCCTCCACCTCTCGTCTACGCCTTGACCGGGGGCTAGTACCACGGAAGTATCGTAGGCCCGAATCCACAGATTGACGGTATCAGCATAGACATCAACCTCAACTCGCCTCAATAGCGCTCCATCTAAGCGCTCAAAACGCCCGATGAAGGAAGCTACGGATTTTATAGTTATCGAATTCATTGTGGCGAGAGTACCGCGTGAGTACCGACGTGAGAGTACCGAGACCGGAGAGAGTACCGAGACCGGAGAACTTCCATCGTTTATCGCAGGCACGCCCCAACAGGCCTGGACATGCCCCATGGGCTACCGGAATAACGATGGAAGTTGTCCGGTCTCGGTACGCCAGGTACGCCCACACCCAAGCCCGGCATGCCAAGAGCACAGGGCCCAACCGGCCACAGTTACTGGAATCGCTTGCGACGCGACCGCCTCACTTTACGCTGGCTCGGGGCAATGGACCGCGGACGAATTGCGAGCTCCATAGTAGACGTGCGCACCAGAGTCGTCGTGCGGCGGGGACTCGCCTTCGGCTTGGGCGGACTTATGGTGTAGGAGCGAGCGCAGCGGCTGCAGATGTTCCAGTTAAGCATCCACTCGGGCATGTCGCAGAAGGGGTTGTGGCCGGAAACCCAACACACGGGTACGAACAGGAAACGGAAGTTCATGGTCAATTCCTCCTTGATGAGGAAGCGGCGAAAAGTGCCTCGCTGCGTCGAACGCAACGGTGGGTATTTCGGCGCACGTTCACAAGGGAGACTTATGGATCCTGTCAAGCAGATGTCAATCTGCCGATTGTTGCCCCCGATTCCCGTGCTGGAGTACCGTGGGACGCGAGTACCGAGACCGGACAACTTCCATCGTTTATCGCAGGCACGCCTGTACGAGCTGGACTGCAAGGGTTTGGTACTCTTCCGATTGGCGGAGGAAGATGCGATGTTGGTTGATTTGGCGCCCTACGGAGCCTTCGGGGATGTCTAGCCTAGCTGCGATTTGGGTGTGGGATTGGCTGGCTAGGTTGCGGTGGAGCCAGACGCTTAGGACCTTCCATGGGTCCCATTCTTTTCCCCGTTCAGCCCTCGGGATGATGAGAGCGCAAGGGCTGTGGGATTGTAGTTCCTTGTGGACTTTYTGAGTGGAGACCAGCGGTAAGCCGGGGCGGGTGCCATCGGCCAGGTTTGCTTTCCTTTCCATCCAACGCCTAACCGCTCTTGGAGCGGCTGCTACCAGATCATCCAAACGGTCCGCTTCGGCCTTTTGATTTGCGGGATAGGCCAAGCATGCTGCGACCCACTCTTGCTCATAGGGCTCGATGAAAACTCCTAAAACTTGCCGATAGGCTTCGGGTGAATAGACGGATGAACCCGAGGCTTGCTGGACGACATCTTCAATCCAACCACGTGAGAGCCACGGCGGACCAGCGCTTCTGGCGTAGTGGAAGGCGCTGCCATAGGGATAGAGCATTGAGGTCGCAACCAAGCGTGCCTCCGGTGCGTTTTGGTCAATGTACCGTACAAGCGTTCTGCGATACCGCAGGGAGTCGATGGGTTTGGAGCGAAAGCGACCACGGAACAATGAGCCATCGCGCCGCCTTCGGCGATTGAACCATCGAACATAATTGTTCAGGATTCGGCGCATGGCCACAGCCAGGGTTCCTTCTGGGCTGCGCACCAGGAGGTGAAAATGCGTGGTCATCACCACATAGCTGTGGACTTCGATCTCGCCTCGACGCACCGAGGCTGCTAAGCATGCAAGGAAGAATCGAACATCAACCCGCCCCTCGAAAACCGTTCGCCTTGCAATGCCCCGATTCATTACATGGTGCCAGACCCCTACCCCATCTCCTCTTAATCGTTGTGCCATCAAGATAGAGACTGTGTTGCGCCCGGTGGGTTGCCGGAATAACGATGGAAGTTGTCCGGTCTCGGTACCCTGTGTAGAATGCCCCACATGCCTGACAGCCATCCCCCCCTTATCGTGCAAGGCGACATGACCGTGCTGCTCGAGGTCGCCACCCCCCTGTTCGAAGAGGCTCGCGATGGGCTTTTGCCGTTTGCGGAGTTGGTGAAGTCGCCGGAGTACGTGCATACGTACCGCATCACGCCCTTGTCGATTTGGAATGCATGTGCGGCGGGTCTGAGTCCAGAGCGCATTGTGGACACGCTGAATCGTTACTCGCGATACCCCGTGCCTGAGAATGTTTTGGCGGAGGTGCGGGACCAGGCGGGGCGCTTTGGCGTTTTGAAACTGGAACGGGATGGGGAGCGGTTGCTCTTCTCAAGCCAGGACGATCTGCTCACGGAAAGACTTGCGAACGAACCTAGCTTGCAGCCCTTTCTGGGCCAGCGCATCACGAACGGTTCGTTTCAAGTTCATGCGGATCATCGAGGCCTTCTCAAGCAAGCCTTGATCAAGTTGGGCCGGCCGGTCCATGACCTAGCTGGGCATGTCGAGGGGGAGTCCCTGTCGATCGCATTGCGCGAATCGACCCTAGCCGGTAATCCACTGCGATTGCGCGATTACCAGGCGGAAGCCGCGCGCTGTTTTTATGCCAGCGGAACAAATGAAGGCGGTAGCAGTGTCGTGGTTTTGCCCTGCGGAGCGGGCAAGACCATCGTGGGTTTGGCCTGCATGCAGGAGGTCGGCGCATCGACCCTGATCCTCACCACGGGCACGACGGCGGTGCGCCAGTGGATGGCCGAGATCCTGGACAAGACGACCCTGACGGCCGATCAGGTGGGCGAATACAGCGGGCACCGCAAGGAGATCCTGCCTGTCACCGTGGCGACCTATCAGGTCCTCACCCACCGCCGCAAGGACTCCACCGAGTTCACCCACATGGCCCTGTTCAACGAGCGCGATTGGGGCCTCATCATCTATGACGAAGTGCACTTGCTGCCCGCCCCCGTTTTCCAGTTTACAGCCGACCTGCAAGCCCGACGCCGCTTGGGATTGACCGCCACCTTAGTGCGCGAAGACGGCCTGCAGGACGACGTGTTTGCCTTGATTGGACCAAAGTCCACGGACGTGCCCTGGAAAGAACTCGAGGGACAAGGCTGGATCGCCAAGGCCAACTGCACGGAGATTCGGCTGCCCATGGCCACCGCGCTCAGCTTGGATTATGCGCGTGCTGCGGAGCGTTCCAAAGCGCGCATCGCCGCCGAAAACCCGGACAAGCTGACGCTGGTACGCAAAATCCTGGACCTGCACCCGGATGATCCGGCGCTTGTGATCGGCACCTATGTGGATCAACTCAAGGAACTGGCGGCGACGCTCGAATTGCCACTCATCACCGGCGCCACGGGCCAGCGCAAGCGAGACGAGCTGTACGAGAAATTTCGAAATGGCGACATCCGCGTGCTGATCGTATCCAAGGTTGCGAACTTCGCGGTCGACTTGCCCGACGCATCGCTTGCCATCCAAGTTTCGGGCAGTTTCGGCTCGCGCCAGGAAGAGGCCCAACGCCTGGGCCGTTTGCTGAGGCCCAAGAGCAACGGAGGCCAAGCCTACTTCTATAGCCTGGTCACGCGCGACAGCAAAGAACAGGAGTTCGCCGTACGCCGGCAGTTGTTCCTGTGCGAACAGGGCTACACCTATCAAATCCAAAACGCATCTGAGTTGTTAGAACGAACATGAAAGCCTTTGACATCGACTGGACCGGATTCCTGCGCCATGCCGCCGCTTGGCAGGCCATTTCCTTCCAGGTCCGCCGCGCCGTTTTGCTGATGAAGCCCAGTACCTCCTTAGACACTGAGGTCTTTGGAGACCATGGGCCCATCCTCATTGAGGCCAAGATCCTTGAGACCCTCAAGGAGGGCTACCGCATCCGTCCTGCGAAAGCCTTCGCCGAATCCCTCAAGGCCCTGCGGCAAATGGACCGCATCCCCTTATTCCGCGAGAACTGCGAGGACGCAACGATCGACTACCTGAGGGAATTGCTCACAGCCGAAGAGCGCTCCGCCATCGTCGCGCAGCATGACAACACCCAAGGAATCCACCTACCAAGCCTCCTATCCAACCCCAAATTCCTGCAATCATTCCTGGACGCGAAATCGGGCGCCAAGTGGGAGGAGAACCACATTCCAGACTGGACGCACAAGCGCAGCACCTCATGCACGCAGCTGGTTCTCACAAGTCCCACAGCCGTCAAGGACCTGCGCTTCCTGATCAAACTGCTCAAGGACAACAAAGCCCCCATGTCCTTCGTGGACCTAATCGCTTCGAAGGGTCGCACCTCGATTCCCCGCCTAGGCAACGCCCTTTGGGCGGGACTGCGCTACGGTTTATTATTCGCCGATTTGGATGAAAAAGCCCTACCCCGCATCGGTCTAAATCCCGAAATCCATGCAAGGGATAGTTTCGCGGAGCTTCCCGCTCCCAAGACCGTGCAGCCCGAGGAGACCGGTCCGTTCGCATACGCGATCCAGGACCTCATCCAGGTACTCGTATTCTGCTCAGAGCCCAGACGACTGCGCACCTCGGACAATACCCTATTCGCCAAAGCCGAAAAGGAACTCGCGGCCACCCTCATCCCCTTCCCCGCCTGGGATGCAGACGCGGACGACCCCAATAAACGCATTCACAGCGCCCGCTGGAAAGCTCAGAATTATGAATTCCTAGAGATCCATGGGAGAGGCACTAAAAACCTACGCATAGAAACATCCAAAAATGGTCACGAATGGATGTCCCTGCCCGCCGCTCAACGCGCCGAAAACTTCCTGACCCCCATGCGAGTCTCGACCAACACAAAGGACCTGAATAGCTATGGATTTGGCAGCCTGCTCAACCTGCCCAGCCACGCCCAAGTGGTCGCGGCGTTCAAATCCCCCAAAGGACCCGTCCTGCTCCACGAATTCATGGCCCACCAAACGAAGAGCGCCAACCCGCTCTTCAAATTGGACCTCACCAAGCAATACGCCCACCGCCATCAGCTCATCACCCAAACCCACCTGGAAGAATCCTGGGAAGCGCGCCTCGAGCACTGTATCTACAACCTGCTCTTACCCTATGGCGGCCTCTCCTGGGGGCACATAGCGGGCCAAAAAACCATCGAGCTCACGCCCATCGGCCGCTACCTGCTGAATGTCACGGACACCTTCGATTGGCCCCAGGAACCAGAGTCCTCCTCCATCGTCATCCAGCCCGATTTCGAAGTCCTCTTCCTGTCCCCCAATCCCGTCCTAGAAGCCGTCATGACCCGCTTCGCAGAACGCATCGGCACAGGCCTCGGCGCGCTCTTCCGCTTAACCAAAGCCTCGATCCAATCCGCAGCCCGAGCGCAACAAAGCGTGGACGACATTCGAACCGCCCTGACCGAAGCATCGGGCAAACCGCTGCCCAAGAACGTCGCACTAGAGATCGAAACCTGGCACGACCAGGTCATTCACATGTCCTGGCAACCCGCCCAACTCCTGCACTGCCCCGACGAAACCACCGCCCTGCGCATCCTCTCCGCCTCCAAAGGCAAACTCGAACTCCTAGGCCCCACAACCCTAGCCCTGTTCGACGTAACGAAGCGCACAACCCTCACCAACACCCGG
>JAESRM010000194.1 GCA_016764635.1 Planctomycetota bacterium | reverse complement strand
TTCTAAGTGGAGTTCAGGTCCAGTCTTACCCTAAAACAAAGCCCAGGTGAGGGTCAGCTCAGATCAAGGACCCTTACGAGGCAAATGGGGTGACTTCGGGTTGTCCACAACGCTCCAGCCTCCAGCGCAATGCCGGCACGCTAGAACGCGCCAAAGCATAGCCCGGGGTCGCCAGGTCCTTCTAGGATTGGGACGCGGCCCGCGCGCCGGGCGGCCCAATACCCCGGGAGAAGGTTGCCAGCCTGAAAGGCGACGGGCTGAGCGACCTGGGCATGCTGGAAAAGAACTTAGTTCTTCTCAACCGGGTTCAGGAACTTACGTTTGGGGAGCCTCCATCCCCCATCCGGACCGGTCCATGCTCTCAATCCATCTGCTCTCCTCCATAGCCCTCCTCCCTTTCTTTCAGGGAGCCCAGGATGCGGACATCCCAACCCTAGTGGTGGAGCCTTCCGGCGATTTGGAAACGGGAGCGCCCGCGCCGGCCCAGCCCCCGGTGGTCATTGACGCTATCCAGTTGGCCCAGCGCAACTATCGGACCTTGCCCCAAGCCTTGCGTGATGTCCCCCAAGTGATGGTCCAGGAGACCGCACACGGCCAAGGCTCTCCGTATCTGCGCGGCTTCACTGGCTACAACACCCTGCTGTTGGTGGACGRCATCCGGTTGAACAACTCGGTATTCCGAGCGGGGCCCAACCAGTATTGGAACACCGTGGACGCGCTCTCCCTGGATCGCTTGGAAGTCAACCTGGGTCCCTCGTCGGCCATGTACGGCTCGGGGGCCATGGGCGGAGTCGTGCGCGCCTACACCCGTTCGCCCTACGGCGAACTGGGCCAACCGACCGGTCGCATGGTCTACGAGTTTTCCGAGGCAGGACGTTTCCACATCATGCGCGCGGAGAMCTCCTTCGTGGGAGAGGACACGAGCGTATTGATTGGCGTCACGGTCAAGGATTTCGGGGATGTGCACGGGGGCCGGGAAGTCGGTCTACAACCGGGCACGGGTTACAACGAAACGGACGCCGACTTGAAGATTGAGCATTGGCTCGACGACGACTCCCTGCTGGTGTTTGGGCACATGCGCGTCGATCAGAACAACGTTCCGCGCACGCACAAGACCGTGAATGGAATCGACTGGCAAGGACTGAGCGTGGGATCGGACTTGCTCCGCAACCTGGATCAAGAGCGCGAACTCACCTACTTGCAATGGAAGCGCGACGGCCTCGAGGGTCTGTTCGATGCCACCACCACCAGCCTCTCCTGGCAGAAACAAGCAGAGGAACGCCACCGTATCAAAGGCAACGGCGACCAGGAATTTCAGGGCTTGGATGCCAACACACTGCAAGTCTTCCACCACATGTTCCGCAATACGGATTCGGGCCAATGGACCTACGGCGTCGACTATTCGCGGGATTGGGTCGATTCGTTCCTCGACAAGGGAGCCGCGCAAACGCCGGCCGATGACATTCAAGGCCCGGTGGCCGACGATGCGGGCTACCAGACTTTCAGCATTTTCGCGCAGGACCGTTTCCGGGTGAGCGAACGCACGCACTTCACCGCGGGTGCCAGCTTTTCCCGCGCTGAAGTGGACGCGGATTCGGTGCGCGACCCCCTACTCAACACGCGCACCACGCTCTCGGAGACTTACTCCGCCAGCGCCGTGAGCCTGCAATTCGAAACCCAGCTCTCCAGCAAGCAGTCACTCGAAGTCTATGGGGGCATCTCCCAGGGTTTCCGCCTGCCCAACCTGTCCGACCTGACCCGTTTCGACAGCGCACGCACCGGTGAATTCGAGGTGCCTTCCTTGGATCTAGAACCGGAAAAAGTCACAGGCATCGACCTGGGACTGCGCCGCACGGTAGGCCGCACCCGCTACGATATCAGCGTGTTCTACACGGGCATCGAGGACGGCATCCAACGCTTCCCCACCGGGGCCACGAACGCGGATGGCGATGCGGAGATCACCAAGGGCAACATTGGCGACGGTTACGTCTGGGGCTGGTCAGGCCTGGTGGATCTAGACTTGACCGAGGCCTGGACGGTGCACTTGGACGCCGCCTACCAGTACGGGGTGCAAGACACGTTCCCCACCAGCGCGCCCGTCATCGACCGCCAACCCATCGATCGTTTGATGCCCTTCACCATGCACGCGGGGTTGCGCTGGAAGGCCCCCTCCGAGAACGGCTGGGCGGAATTGATGCTGACCCACGCATCCACCGCCGACCACCTCTCCACCCGGGATCAGGCCGATACGTCGCGCATCCCCGTCGGTGGCACGCCCGGCTTCTCCGTGCTCGACCTGCGCTTCGGCAAGAGCTTCCACAAGGACGCCGACATCATGCTGGGTATCGAGAACCTCTTCGATGAGGATTACCGCATCCACGGTTCGGGCGTCAACCGCCCCGGACGTGGCCTGGTGTTTGGGCTCGTTCTGCGCTTTTAGAGGCCCAAAGCCCGGGATACCGGAAAAAAAGGACTGGGCCTGTTTCATCCTGGGGCGCCCAGCAGTGGCAAAAACGGTTCTCCTTCAAGGATGATCTGCTAGCCGCCGAAGGCTGGTTTGCGCGGGCAGCTCCCTCTGTCCAAACACCCTTGCGCGGCGGGCTTCCCTCCTTCCGTGCGCCCATCCGGAGCCCATTCCCGCTCCAACCACTAGTTCCGTCGTCCCCGGAACCGTCATGTCCCAATCTCCGCATTCGCGGCCTGGATCGGGAGACTTTGTGTCTCTACCCGATTCGGAGCTGCACAATTCTAGAGCCGCACGGCCACAGAACGGCCTTTTTGCTGCCCGCCCCGCAGGGTTGCACGTCGTACACCAGAGTCGCTTCCTGGACCGACTCCTGCTCGTGCTTTGCACCCTGCCGGCCCTGGCCATCGCGTTGCCCGTCGGGCTCCTCAACGCGATTCGCTTCGGAAGCTTGCGCAAGGTATTTTTCACCCAAGAACGCATCGGCCTAGGGGGCAGTGCATTCGTGCTTTGGAAGTTTCGGACACTCACCGAACCTGCGGATGGCCAAGTCCTGACCGACCAACAGCGTGCCACACCCTTCGGCCGTTTCCTGCGCAACACGCACTTGGATGAGCTGCCGCAAATATTCAACGTGGCACGTGGCGAGATGAGCTTCATCGGACCCCGCCCGGAAATGACCTCCATCCATGAATGGGCCTGTGGACACACTCCAACTTTCGCCAGCCGGTTGGTTGTGCGCCCTGGGATCACCGGGCTGGCCCAGGTCACCCAGGGCTACACCACCCGCAGCGTGAGCGCTTACAACCGCAAGCTAACCATCGACCATGACTACATCATGGGGCGCGGATGGCGTCTGGACCTGCGCATCCTGGTCATGACCGCCGTGTGGATGCTGCACGGAAGAGGCTGGCAGTGGAAGCACCAGGGAGATGCGGTCAAGGAGTCCGTATTGCGCGCCCTACCCCTGGAATTTCAGATCAGCTACGAACAGCAGCAAGCGGCCAAAGAAGCCGCCTGAAGCAATGGTCTGCAGGTGAGAGGACTAGGGCCTACGGTGTCACTCCACGGACATTGGCTCTCGCCCAAACGCTTGCAGACCGCCCCTTTTGGATGGGGTTGCCGCACTCGCTTTCAGCGGGTGCGGCACTTTTTTTGGCTTCGAAATACACGCGGCTCTTGGGCTATGCCTTTACTTGCCTTTCTTTTTATTCTTGCCGCGCCCCTTCAAAGGGCGGAAGAGGCGGTTGCGAGGAATGGTGTCCCCACTGGCTTGAATGAGGGCGGCGCTGAGGATTCCGTACTCCCCAGTGCTATGGACTTCGAGCGCCAGTTTCGCGGCTTGGTCCAAGGATATGGAATCCGCGAGTGCGGATTCATCCGGCTCCGTGGCCAACTCTTCGAGGGTCTCTCGCCAAAGGGGGTCCCGGGAAATGCCCATGCCCACGACCGCGGCAAAGCGATCTTCGGGAGAACCCTTATCCATGACCTTCTCGATGACAGCGCGCACGTCAGATTGGGAGACTTGCCACCCCAACCCGATCAGCGCATTGTGACGCAGCACATCATCGCGGCTTTGCTTGGCAGCCTTGCTCAACAGTCCACGCGCACTTTTGTCCTGTGCGCCACAGGCCGCAATGGCGCGCAACAGGTTCTTCCGGCCGACTTCCTGCTTCTCCTTCTTATAAGCCTTGGTCAGGGCCTTGAGCGATTCAGGAGCCGCCAGTTGCTCGATTGCCACAGCCACCTCGTTGCGAACCATGGCTTCCCCACTTCCGACCATGCTATCGAGCACCTCCCAATAGCTCTGCGGGGAGGCCAAGCCTAGAACGCGCACCATGGTTTTGATTTTATTGGAAGCGCCCTTGCCACCGCCGCGGCGCCCGCCGCTTCCACTCTTCATGTATTGGGAAATCTGATCGCGTGCTTCCGATACATCCGCCTGGGCCAAGCGTTTGTAAGCACGCACCAGGTCGCCGCCCTTCAACATTCCCTTGCGAATTTCCTTGATGAGTTCCATGGCTTCATCGAGGTCCGGCGGCCGCTCGCCTTCGTCTTTTTCGGCGTCATACACACCATCGGGGATCCAGCGGCGCGGGCGCTGACTCGCTTTCGATTCTTTAGCTGAGTAGTCAGGGTTCAATCGCCGTGAAGCCTCGTGGAAGCACCATTCCAACTCACCGGCGGTCACCTCGTAGGGCACGGAAAGCAGCACCTGTCCCTCCCCATTCAACCACACATGCTGGGGCGCAACCACATGGCCGGCCGCATCGGGCTTGAGGATCTTACCGTTGACCTGGACTTCGACGGCGCGGTGTTCGGCGCAGGTGATGGTGCCCAAGTGCGGGCAAGCTCCGCTGGATTTGTGTCGCGCCGCGGACGCCACCAGGTTCACCGTGTTCGCGCTGAGCCCCCGGATGACTCGATCGGTATAGACATTCTTGACCATGCGATCGTTGCCTTTTTCCGCGTCCATGTTGACCGCCAGGAAAACGACTTTGGTTTCCGAATGGGCCCTGGCCAACGCGGCTTCATAGTCGCCCTCCCACTTCACCTTGTCGCCCAAACCTGTCGGCAAAACGAAGGACAAACAGAGGGCCGCTAGACCGACCAGGGAGGAAATTCGAAAGGCTTTGCGATGGGTGATCTGATGCATGGCGATTGGAGGGGCGTGGACACATACCGGTGACTCGCCTGCAAACCGTCCGAAGGTTCCAAGGTTCTGGGCAATTCCGTGTCCTGCCTCAAATGTAGGGGGCTTTCAGATCGCAAACCTCCCCAACAGGCCTCATCCCCAGATTCGCACGGCTTTCAGCGCATGCGCTGCCGAACCTGGGCCAAAAATGGCTCCCAATCGAAGGCTACACCCGGGTCGACCTTGTTGCGCTGCACGTGAAAGTGTCCCAGGATCCCACCGAACGAATCGAATTGGGCGTCACTGAGCACCCCCCTCGCAACCTGCCCGCTGCGGTCGCGGGGCGCGTCGGGATGCATGTTTGGAAACACTTCGCATAGGGTCGCGCTGAGCCGCACGAGCGTCTCAAACTGCTCGGGCGTGTAGTCGTACATGTAGCGCTGCTCCCCTTGCAGAACACCTTCCACCCGATAGTTGCGCCGGGGCCTTCCTACAAAGTCCTGGGTGCGTACGCCCCCATCCCCAAGCCAACTGGGGTACTGAATGCGAAGGCCCTTTGCATCCCGCACGTACCAACTTTCCATTTCTTCGAGGGAGCGCTTGGGGCGACCTCCGATGTGCGCGATCTCCACTCCGATCGAACGCGTGTTGGCTTTCGTCGCGTGCCAACATTGTTCGCGCAGGTCCATGGTTTGATCGAGGAGTTGGCTGATCTCGAAGAGCAGCTCAAACAAGCTCAGGGTGCAAGAAGCAGAATAATTGTTACCGATGGAGTCTTTTCTATGGATGGGTTCATAGCCAAAGTAGATGAGATCTGTGACCTTGCTCAAAAATACGATGCCATTGTGATGGTGGATGACAGCCATGCTACAGGCT
>JAESRM010000081.1 GCA_016764635.1 Planctomycetota bacterium | reverse complement strand
ATACCGCAGGGTCGAGAGCACGCCCTCTAGCACAACCGAGCTCAAACCTTGGAACCCCATGGTGCCCCCCAGGATCACGCTGTCCCGAAGGACCAAACTGCCCCCGTTTTGCCCCTGCACGACCGGCCGACTTCCCCCGTCCAGGAGGCAGCGATCCAAGTAGGCTTGCCCCAAGCTTCCGAGGAGCAAGGTCCCCGATTCAAACCGACAAGCTCGCGCCAGCATGATGCTCGGCCCAAACATGCGGACCGCATAGACGGACCCCTTACTGCTGCCCGGAACGAGTCGGCAGCCATCCAATTCAACCACCGAATCATGCAGCGATATCGGTGTTTGTGCAGCCGCCAGGGTCAGGTTCCGCAAACTGCCCGTGGCCCCGGTGAACGACACTGCGCTGCCTCCAGTATTGCGGATGTCCAAGTTGCAGAGGATCACATCACGCACCCGCGTGGATCGAATACCCACTTCGAAGAAGACACCCGGCTCTCCGATCAACGCCACGCCATCGACCTTCAAATCCACCCAATGCTCCAAACCCGATTGCACCCCGTACGTACCCGCTGGCAGAACCAAATCCACATAGGTTTGTCCCGTCACTTCTAAATCCGCGAGCGCCTGCTGCAAGGCCGCCAAACTCGCTTCAGGAAGGCGAATGACCGTGCGCTCCAGGGGAGTTTCTTCCGGGCCACCGGTCAAACGCATGTCGACCACATCCCTCCAGCCCATCAACATGGAACCCTCGTCCAGTACGCCTTCACGCGCAGCCTCCAACAGCACAGATTTGCGCTGCAAGCGGTACTGCTCCACCAGGTCCAAACCCAAACGAATCGCCCGGTAAGGATCCGGTCCATGCACCGTCGATGACTCCATCAAACGAGCCAACGCAAACAAGCATTGGGCCTCTTCGATGCTAGAACCATCGATCACCGCACGAATCGTGGCAGCTCCGTCCACAGGATCCACCCCATGCATTTCCATGGACCAATCCGGCCAGGGCTCCCGACTGCGCATTTCAGGCTTCTCCTGGGACCAAAGCCCCGCGGTGTCGACCTGCCCGGAGGGCTGCGGTCGGTCGGGTGCGGAGTCCAAAAGCAACGCCAAGTCCCGCACCCGTGGGTCGGGATCCAAGCGCGCCATCAAGCGATACCATTCATCGAGACCGGGCTTGCCATAGTCCGACAAAAGGGCCTGCAAGCGCTCGTTCCCATCGGCGTTCGACCAGCTTTCGGGCAGCGCAGCTCCCGAACCCAGTGCCCCAGCGGAACGCTGCAAAACCGCCTCCAGCATGCCAGCTTCGAGGGCGTTCTCGCCCAGCAAAACCTCGCGCGCCAAATCAAAAGCAGCCCCGCGCCCCCCAGAAATCAGGTCCAACAACCTGGGCCAAGCACGCTCACCCAGGTGCTCCAAAACATGTTTGCCAAGCAAGCGGTTGTCGTAATTTTCGCTCTCCAGAGCCTCGATAGCCGTATTCAGCACGTCCTCCATGGCCGCTTCATCGGCGGGGTCGACCCACAGAACCGAAGCACTCTCGCCATGCGCCGATCGCACCCCGTTGGCATACATGTACTGCAAACGCACCTGGCATAGGGGTAGCGGGCCTTCCCCGATGGCTTCAAAACTCAAGCTCGAGTCCGACGCCAAACCCTTGGGGATCAAAATCCAATCCCCACTTCCAACGGGCATTTCATAGGCCACTTCACAAAGCAATGCATCCAGGTCGTGCACCTCTTTGACGGAGGGCGGGATCCACGAGATGAAAACTTGGGAGCCGTCGTATTGCACCTCGGGTGCCGGCGGGGGCAGGGGAAGTTGGCGCGTCCCATACAGGTTCAAATTGCGCGTCATCCAACAGCGATTGTTCTCGTCCAAGCGAAAACTGAGCCGACCATAGACACCACTTTCGGGTAGGTAGAAGAAACAACCCGTGCCCATCTTGACCGAACGGATGCGGGGCAAGTACGTCCGCGAACTGTACTCGGGCGCCTCCCAAGCATGGCTCGTCTGATACTTGGTGTGCAGCGCGATAGGCGCACGATCGTCGGTTCGCAGCAAGATTTGATTGCCCAACACCTGGTGTACTTCCACCTGGGAGTCCGGGCCATCGAGCTCTCCGGTCAACAAGTCGATCCCCATGCCGACGCGCATTTCCACGGCCCATTCCCCGGGCTGCTCCTGACGCACAATGCGCTTGCGGCGCGGCACCTCAGGAATCTCCGAGGCGTCCTCCATCACAACGCTGTATTCAACGAGCACGCCTTTTGGGCATTCCGCGTCCAAGAAAGCCCCAGCGCGCACACGCCCGATCTCGCGCGCCACCGTAGGCCCGCCCACGATCGATCGGAGAATTCGATACTCGGTGTCTTTCACAGCGGACCAGGACAGTCGATAACCCCCGGGCTCCGACCCCACGTGCAATTCGGTTTCTGGTACGAGCAAGACGCTGTCCGGACCCGCAAACATGCCACGCTCCACCCGCAACCAATCCTCGTTCGAACCCAGCACTTTCACGTAACCCCAAGAACCGTTCTTGCAGCGGAATAGGCTCACCGAGCCTGGCACCAAGTGCTGGATTTTGCCGCCTTCATAGTTCTGCACGGAGTCCACGGTGATGGCCTGCCCCGGTTTCAAATCCACCGGTCCCCATTCCAAGGATTCTTCCCCCACCCAGCGCCCGGCCTTCCAGGAGAGTTGTTCCCCGTTTTCACCACCCAATTCGAGGCCTTCACCCAGGGTGAGTACATGCTCCTCAATCCCAAGATCCTGGGCTGCTGCTGTGCGCGCCAATCCGATCGACAACAGCCAAGGCACCAGGACAAAAATCATGGCGCAGGGCTTCATGCGGAGTTTCCATCGCAATCTGGAGAGATTCGGGATCATCGATTCGAGACAAGGGTCTGGGGAAATGCCCAACAGGGCGGGGTGCCCTTAAAGGTACCCCCGGGAGCCGCTCCCGGTGGTTTTTCGCCCACAAACCCACCCCTGACCGCGCTTTTCGGGCCATGTGCCCCCTCCACTTGTGGAATCTCCGCTCCCAGGCCTACAATCCATTGTCGGGTTTTGGAGCCACACTAGGCTCCATCCACAAACCCACCAAGGGGACGTAGCTCAGTTGGTAGAGCGTCGCGTTCGCAACGCGAAGGTCGAGGGTTCAAGTCCCTTCGTCTCCACCATCCAATACCGGATGCCGGCGCAGCTTAGCGCCGGTTCCAGCGCTTCGAGCCTTTCTTGACGGCGGTGCCGGCTTTGAGGTCGGCTTCGAACTTCTCCACGCAGTCGAGCAGGTCGTCCCCGAACCAATCGGTTTGCCAGGATTCGAAGTGTGCCACATCTTCGAGTTCATCCAGGTCCTTGGGCAGGCCGCGGGCGATGTTGGCCAGGGCGCTGCGATGCATGAGGTAGGCGGCTTCGATTTCTAGACGGTCGGAGGCCTTTTTACGCACGGTCTTGAGGCGATCGWTGAGCTCCTGCTCTTCCTCGTTGAGGTCTTCCGCATTGGCCTTGCGCGGGGCGCGCGGCCACTGCTCGATGGGGTCTTTGTCGAGCGCGTCTTCGATGGCGTCGAGGATGTCATCGCCGTTACGACCACGGATCAGGCCCGAGCAGCCTTTGACCCTGGCAAGCCCTTGCATGTTGCTCGGACGTTGCTCCGCCAGCGCCATGAGCACGTGGTTGCCGAGGATTCGGAAGGGCGGCACATTCTTTTCCTTAGCCAATTCATCGCGCAAGATGAAGAGTTCCTTGAGGATCGTGCGCGCCGTAGGGCTCAATTCGCGGCCGCCTTTGATGCGCACAAAGTCATCGGGACGGAACACATGGGCCGGCGGTTCGATCTTTTCGAGGCGGCGACACTCCGTGTCGAGCACCATCATCAGGTCCGCTTTCGCGAGGGCCGCATGCTGCTCGTGATAAAGAGCAATCAAGTAATGGGTGTCGAGGCGCGCGTAGGCCACCTGCTGATCGGTCAACGGGCGCTTGGACCAATCGCTGCGCTGCATGGACTTGTCGAGCTTCACGTCGAAGTGATCGAGCAAGACCGACGCGAGGCCAGGAGCTTTGGAACCCAAGGTCGCCGCGGCCACGCGCGTGTCGAACAAGTTCGCAAACTTGAAGCCGTAGTCGCGCTTCATGATCAGAATGTCGAACTCTGAATCGTGGAAGAGTTTGATGCGCTCGGGGTCTGCTAGTACATCTCCGAGGCCGTGCATGTCCAGATCCGCAAAGGGATCCACGATGAAGTCCTCGCCGCCCCCGGTGACCTGCACCAGGCAAACCTGCTCGCGGTAGCTGTGGAAGCCATCCGCTTCGGTGTCGACAGCAATGACCTTCTCGTCCTGCAGGACTTTGAGCATGCGCTCCATCGATGCGTCATCTTCGACGCGGGTGGGAGGCGTGAGTTCGGACTGGCTCATATTTTGGGGCAGGTAGGGAAAAGGGTCGATTGTCAGCGAGCCAGGAGCCCGTATCCCTGTTGGCAGGCAGGTATGGAGGGAATGACACGAAAAAAGCTCCCCGAGGGAGCTTTTAGCACTCCACCTTTTGGGTGGCTGCGCCTGGTGTCAAACAGGTCATCCAATTGCCATCCAAGAAGGAATGGCGAGGGCGACGGGACTTGAACCCGCAACCTCCGGCGTGACAGGCCGGCACTCTAACCAATTGAGCTACGCCCCCGCGTTTGGGGATGCGGAGTATAGCCTCCGGCTATCCCCTGTCCAGGCTTTGTTCGAACGAATCTCCCTAATTTCTGAAGCTCTACTCGAGCTTCCTTCAACCCGTGCGCACCGCGCGCAGGGTATCGAAGCGACCCAGGCGATAGATGGGATATAGGGACGCGATCAGGCCCACGGCGAGACAGCCGAGCAGGGCCTTGGCTGGAATCCAGGGGTTGATCCCGGTGGGTAAATCGAGCCCAGATAGGGATTCCACGGCGGCGATTACGGGTGGAACGATGCCCAGCCCCACCGCCACGCCCAATAAACCACCCACGAGGGCCAGCCCGAGGGCTTCGATCCAGACCATGGCCGCCACTTGGCGGTGGCTGGCGCCGAGGGCTTTGACGATGCCAATTTCCCGGGCCCGCTCCAGGGTGGCGAGCAGCTGACCGTTCAATACCCCCAAGGCCGCCAGGCCCGCGGAGAGCAAAACCAGGATGTCAAAGAGCTGGAAATCCCGCTCCAGGTCGAATCGGTGNAAGGCCAGGACTTCGCTTCCGGTTTCAAATTCCCAAGCATCTGGATCAACACCACGCCCTCCACCGGGCAGGCCCGAGTAGTAACCCAGCAGAAGTTCTCGGACTCGATCCACATCCTCGGGGCCGTCGAGCTTGATCGCCAAGCGATTCACGCGCTCCGTATCGATGCAAAATTCCTTGTCCAGGTAACGCCGATCCACGATGCCGTACATGCGCTCGTCGGGGTGCGACCAATGACCATAGGCGTCACTGATCGCAGCGATCACAAACGGCTGCACCTCGCCCCCGGACTTCTCCAGGTAGATCGGGTCGCCCACTTTGTACTCGCCGTCCTGAGCCAGGCGGCGGCTCAAGATCATGCCGTGGCCGCGCTGCATCATCTGCAACACTTCCGGCTGGTCGCTCAAGGGGCCGAAGCCCACGATCGATGCGCTGTCCACGCCGGTGATCAAGAAGGGTGCGTTCAAATGCGCTTGGCCCATCTCCACCCCGATGACCGCGGGGTCGGCTAGCAGGGCTTTTGAAACCTCGTCGAAGGAAGTGTCGGGCAAGTCCTTCACCCAAACCTTGCCGGCGGTGGCCTCCTCCGCCCAAACCGAAATCTCCCCGCGCAAGCTATCGGTCAAACCGCTGAGTCCCATGTASCCCGCCGCCACCAGCGCGATGGCRCTGGCGCTGGCACCGATACGACCGGGCGAGCGCACCATGCCCGAACGCGCCAAGCGCGCCGAAAAAGGAGCGATCCAGACCATGGGCTTGACGATCCACGCGGCGCCCTGGGCGATGAAGCGCGGGGCCACCAGGGCC
>JAESRM010000354.1 GCA_016764635.1 Planctomycetota bacterium | reverse complement strand
AGGGCTCGTAATCAGGCAGGGGGCTGCCTTTGCGTATGTTATCTCCCGAACCGGCCATAAACCAACCTTATGCCAAAACCACCCGCGGGGAGCGGCTCATAGTACCCCCTCGAGCGCGGGGTTGCACGCACTCAATGGGCTGCGCCTGCGCGTCCTCGGTGGCGGAGCAGCTTGAGTCCCCCCGGGTCCCCTGTGGGGTACGCTGAGGAAGGCCAACGGGACGTGGCGGCCCCTTTGCAACATCCGGTGTCCAGTGGAGAACCGGCGGGCAAAGCCGAAGCCGAAGGTGAGGTAGGCTTCGTAGCTCAATGCGTATGTCATGGAATAGAGCAGTCAGAGTCAGTGGATAGGGAGCCTAGTCAGCAATGGGTACTGGATCAAGCCAAGGACGGGGCGAACCACCCAGGCACGACGTCCTCTTGTACTGTTGCGCGGCAGTGTCACAGACCGGCCTATGGTTCCCACTTCAGTTCGGCCAAGCGGTCCCACCTAACGGGCACGGTCCGAACGAGTACGTGAGCACGGGACCCAATATGGTGTAGTCCTGGGATATCACATATCTGCGCGCACCCACCAAAGGCACCTTCTTCTACCTCTACATGCTCATCGATGTGTGGAGTCGGAAGATCGTGGGCTGGGAAGTTCATCCCGAAGAGAACGCAGAGCTCGCCAAATGGGTCATTGAAGCGACCTACAAGGCAGAAGCCGTGACGAAGGGCACCCTGGTCTTGCACTCCGACAATGGTGCCCCCATGAAAGCGGGGACGACCCCGGCCATGCTGCAAGGTCTCGGCGTGGCAGCTTCCTTTAGCCGCCCCTGCGTCTCCAGCTAAAACCCGGTTTTTCCGCATGGTCAAGTCCCGTCCCAACTTCCCGATCAAGCCCTTCGAATGCCTGGAAGCCGCACGCGAATGGGTCCTCGGATTCGTCGCTTGGTGCAACACGGAGCACCTGCACAGCTTCATCAACTTCCTGACCCCCTCCGAGCGCCACGATGCAAGGGGGAAGAGATCCTGGAGAAAGGCCACCGCGTCTACCAGGCAGCCCGTGCCCGCCACCCAGAACGCTGGATGACTGGTCCAATGTGGCCGAAGTCACACTCAACCCCACGCCTGAGCAGGAGGATGCCCTTCCAGCCTAGGCGCTAAGCAAAAAGGCGCAACTATCTTGACACCCACCGCTAGCTTCGTGTACGCAGGCTCGTAGCCACTCGGTACCCTGCCTGAGGGCGGCTAGAACGGAGAATCTACCCCATGAATGCTTACGCTCTAGTCGCCAACGTGGTCCAAAGCACCCATTGTTAGAGCTCTACTGAGTAATGGTCTTGAAATGTAACCCTCTTTCCTGGACGATCAGGTAATGACATCTAGTATTACTTCTATCGATGGGGAATATATTGTGTCCCACCTTCGCAAGGGAATGGGCCTAATCCTTGGCCCATCATACACCTCGCCAGACTTTGAGTCTGCACTTGACGCAAAGCTACGCGAGACATTCAAGGAGGGTCTCACCCCGGGTGAACCATACTTTCGGGCTGTTGATCGAATTCTGGACAAGGTAGATCTCGCTCAATCTGATTTGACAAAATCTGAAATCAAAGAGCTGATCCAGCTCTGTGCAGTTGAGAGTGCAAACCAAGCCAAGTGCAAAAAACTTGCAGGATTCTCCTGGTTGGCTGCGCTCTCCGTTGGGCTCGACACAAATTTTGATGAAGAGTTTAGGCAAGCCAATTCAAAATCACCGGCACATAGGCCTGTGATGACTTTTTCTGGATCYAGCGCAGAAGTACCAGGCAGGTGTATCCCCGTTTACCATWTACTTGGGACCGCGACCAGTCCAGAACCGGTAGTGGACAGCGCTGATTACCGGTTTCGGCAGGAAATTTGGGGCGGAGCATGCAGAGACTTCATCGATCGAGTCGGATCGGATCCTATCCTTTGTGTCGGGATGAAGGGTTACGGMGATGTCTTCCTTGATCTAATATCCAAACTACGAAGTGTTAAGGGGTTTGGAAAAACGCGGTTTGTCATTCTGGGTGAGGAAAGGGAAATAGTCACGAATGCCGTGCTGAGGCATATCCCTGACGGTTCATCCGTATTGCTGTTTGAAGACCACATATCAAACCTTTTGAGATCTGCGCTCGAGGCTAGGAAATTTTCTTATGGTCAACTTCTTCCGTTTAATCAACCGACTGGGGAGTTTGCTGCACTGGCGAAGTATAGTGATTTGATAACTGTCGTCAATGAGCAACTCTCGCCGATGCTTGGTTCTGGAGAGCAGCATAACCTGCATGAAATATTGTTTTCGCCAAGCAGCACAAGGTGGGACCCGTTTTGCCACGAGTTAGACCTCAGGAGGAGCGCGGAACCAGAGATCATCGAAATGATTCGCTCGGAGGCCTCCTACTTTCAAAATGAAGTGTGCGTCTCTGGAACAATAACGGGTACTGCCGCATCTGGCAAGAGCACCATTCTCAAGCGCATAGCAATGGAACTCGCAAAGATTGGGCATGTTGTGGTTTGGATAAAACCATGGCGCTATTCAGACGCGGTTACCGAACTAAGACGGTTGTTCACCGATCTCAAAAAGTTTAACACAAAAGACAAGCGGGTTGTTATCTGCCTAGACGACCCACTTTCGCTCTTTGGGGTGGAATCAAAAGATGTCTACCTTGCTGCTTCCTCTTCGCAGGTGAGAACTGTAATGATTTTAGCAGTTCGAACGAGTGACTGGGAGGCGGAGCAGGACAAGTTTAGGCTTACAGGAAGTCAAGCATCTATTTTTCACTATCCATTGTCCGATGAATTGGATGATGAGGAGTGGTCTCGAATGCCACAGTTTATGGTGGCGCTCAATGTTGCGCCGGATCAGGCCTATGCATCAAGAATGCTTGATTCACGGGTAGATGGTTCCTCGCGAAAGGACTCACTCGCGACAATGTACTGGGTTCTCCAGGGGGTCAGGGATTCCATAAAGGATTCGGTCAAGCAAGAATACTTCAGGCTTGGCCGTGGAGCAGCGAAGGAGATCGTCGGAGCGCTCGTTTCAACGGGACCTGACGCGCTACAAAAAGCCTATGGATACGTTGCTGTCGGCGAACAGTTAGGAGTTCCCGTTCCAACCGAGGTTCTCGTTTCAGCACTGGGCTGCTCATACGAGGAGTGGCATATGGCAGTGCAAGGTTCAGGGGTCGCTTGGGGGGTTCTGTATGAACAAGTAGATGAGTACGGTGAGGTCCTAGGTTACCGCTGCAGAAACAACATAGTTGCAGACGTGATTGTTTCGATTCTAAATGGGTCCGCACTGGGGCACTCCGGCGAGTTCCGCACCCTAAAGGCCTTGCTCGAGGCGTGTGACGGTTCTGGTATAGCTTATCGAGAATTCGCCAGGCGCACCCTCGTGAACAACAATAGGATTTGGAGACGCGGGTTCACTCGTGATGAGATTCTTTCGCYGATCGATACTGCGCTGACCGCCTTCGAAGAAGATTCGGTGCTCGTGCATCACAAGGCTATTCATCTAACTAAAGCAGGCCGACCAAAAGAGGCTATGGAGCTTCTAGACAAGGCGTTTAAGATGCCACTTGAACCCTATAGCACCCGCCAGGAGCAGTCTCAGCACTTGCACACCACATATGCGAGCGCAATAATCGAACTGCACGCAAGGGGCGAAATTGATGATGGTCAAGCACTCAGAGACGCTCTGTACCACCTAGAGCGTGCAAGGTCGGAAACATATCACAACGCAAAAGCGATTCACGTTCAGGCTCGACTTGCCATCAAATTAGGTGACACGGCTGAGAGTGTAGGTGATAGATATACACTGCTGACAAGCGCACTAGCGGATCTTGAGCGCTATCTTTTATATTACTCTGCACCGATTGATCGCCAGCTTGAACCTGTAGACACGGCTATGCTCATGGAAGTCCGTGAACAGGTTCTCGACAAGGCAATCCCCAATGAGGCTGATCTGAACTCTCACGCAAATGCACTATGGTCCGACAAGCAGGATCAAATTGGGTTTGCTCTTTACGGGCGCAGATTGTTGGCCGAAGCGTCTCGCAAGTTAGAAGACAGGGGGAAGCTCTACCGAGAGTTGGACAAATATTGCCGGTCAAAAATGCAGGTGGTTAGAGAAGCTGGGGTACCACCATTGAAATCGTTCATGGAAGTGGCGTTGTCGGGGTATTTTCGGTGGCGCGTAAGAGACCAAGGCCGCGAGGGATACTCTGGATTTTCATCCGAAATAGACTGGCCGTACATTCAACAACTAGCTGATGGAGTTGTTGAGGGAACCATTGCAGGATATCCGACTTTTCAGTACATGCTCGCCGTAGCTAAGGCGCATTTGGGCGACTGGCCTGGAGCTGATGAAGTCTTCTCACGAATAAAGGCTGGTAGGATGCGGGGCAACATCCTCTGGGCTAAAAGAGATGTTCTCCGCGCTAAAGACGGTGCATATCGAGAAGTCCAAGGTGTCGTACGTCGTGGTTTCCGTGGTTTATTCCTAAATGTTGACGAGCTGGGGCATGACATCCCGGCAAATGATCGAGACACCTGGCCAAATGAAGGCGCCCATGTCTCGGCATTTGTCGTGTTTACCTTTGGTGGTTACCGTGCGACTCGATATGTAGATCACTAGTTCGCGGGGTGGACTTCTATGAAATGGAGTTCTGCTAGATCTTTGACCAGGGGATGAGCCTGCCGTGTGCGTTTGCTGGAGACATGGTCAAGTACCCCTGTGATGAACGCCCCAAACGCAAGTTTATTGCAAGAGTAAGCGTGAATATTAGGTTCGCCTTTACTGTCGTACTCGATCTGAATTATCAGATCTGTTCCGATCGAGAGCATGTTTGGTCCAAGGCGTGCGCGCTCCCCCCCCTCCATATGATGGACGTGTTCATTTATCGCGGTTTTGACTTTCTCAACTACTGTTTGATTATTCACCGAGGCCCCTTGCTCTGGGCCTGCATAGTAAAAGAACCCTCCAGTCCATACATCTATGCCTGGATCGTCCATGAGGGCAATGTCTTTTGCGGACCAAAGGTTCTCTAGAACACTAGATAGCTCACTGGTGCCAAATCGAGTCTTAACAGATATGGCTGCGAGAGCTTGATTCGGTGTCCCAATCACAAGGTCGTTCTCGTCAAAGAGTGGCCCCTGGTGCAATATGTCCAAGAGAAGAATGTCAAGCTCTTTACTGCACGCACGGTGGTCAGTGGCGGCGATGATAAAGCCCCTGCTTGCCGTAACGCCTAACGGAAGAACTCGTCTCAGGAGATTTGAAAGTAAAAATTCCTTGTGAGAGCCATCGGAAAGCCAGTGGCTATCTCCGATCAGGTTCCTCACGCGGTTTGCCTGGGAGGTCAGCTCCAGCGATAGCGATTGGATGAAGTTGTTACGATTAGGATCGACCATGAGTACGCAAGGTGTGACTTACAGGTGTATCGTACAGGAGGTAGGGCAATGCAGTGCACCGCAAAGTCCTGCTTTGTAGGCATGTTAACCTGCTGTAGGTGGTTCTAACATTCCGCTTGAATTTGGATTTTGCCGTCAACGGGGCGGTGGCAGCTAACGGGGACGGTAGGTCTCCGATTGATGCGCTGCCATTGATTGACTCTGGTTCTAACCTTGGTCAAGACCTGGGTGGCTCTGGTTCTCCCTCTGGTGCATGCCCCCAGCCAGATGCCCTACGACGGGTTTTTCGCCTCATATGGTGGGACCGAGTGGCCGTCCCTTGACAGCCGAATTCCGTGGTCATTTTTATGGTCACCGTTGTTGCGGGTTGCGGGTGAACTAAGGGTTTTAAGTCCAAACCTGCCCAAGGCGGGCGAGGAGGTCTTGGTGGTGGGGGAGGTCGAAGTGGCTGGGGGAGAAGGGGTGGTCTAGCCAGTTTATTGTGTCTTGGTATTCGTTGGTTAGGGGGTGTTTTAGGGTGGTTAGTAGGTTTTGGAAGCCGGGGGTTCCGCCGCAGTCTTCGGGGGGGCAGGCGCGGG
>JAESRM010000309.1 GCA_016764635.1 Planctomycetota bacterium | reverse complement strand
TGCCCGCTTTCTCCAATCCTACGCGCAGGCCAAGCCTGCGCGTAGGATTGGAGAAACCGGGCAACTTTGCTACGTCACCGTATGCCCGTTTCCTACGGGGCTGTATTCCCCAGTTACTCCAGCTTTGCGAGCATGGTCTTGGCCAGCGCGCGCGCTTTGATCACGCATTGGTCCGAGTTGTCGTACTCGAAGCGGCCGAAGCGGCCCAGGGGCGTGACGCCCATGCCTTCGAGCCAGCCCAAGGCGACTTCGCGGCGCTTGGCGTACATGGCATCAAACACCACATAGGCGTGGTTTGCAGTCGAGCGGTCGGTAAAGAGCACCTCGTCCGCTTTCATGATGCCGGCGTTCACAAAGCCGGCCAGCACGTCTTTCTCCATCTGCTCGCCGGGGAATTCTTCGCCGCCGCGGAAGGTGACCTCCGCCATCAGCGAGGTCTTGCCCTCGGGCGCGTTGAGCGTGGCGTAGTTCGACATGTAGGTCACGCGGTTGGCGGGGCCTTGGCTTTCGTGGGGCAGGTAGATCCAAGAGAGGTCCGGATGTTCGGGGCGATCCAAGGCCACCAAAATCGAAGCGATGCCGTTGTACTCGAGCTCCGTCATGGCCTTGACCACGTCGGCGGGCATGTCGGGGAACATGCGCGGGTTGTAGGTCAGGGGCAAGGTCGAAACGCACAGGTCGAACTCTTCGCCGTTGACCGAAACGCCTTCGCCTTGCTTGCGCACTTCTTGAACGGGCGTGTTCAGGTGAATGATACCGTCGAGCTTGGCAGCCATGCCGTCGGTGATGCCTTGGAAACCACCCGTCTTCGGATAGTAGAAGACCGACTGGTGTGTGTAGCCTTCGGTGCGGATGCCGATGCCTGCGCGGATCACGTCCTCGATGGGGGCGTCCGGCACGCGGCCCGCCACCCAGTCCGAGGTCAGGAAGTCCAAGTCGCGCTTCCAGATCTTCTCGTTGTAAGGATCNATSAMRTNCTKGNKCSAKSCCNGYCTYCNAMGNGCCAYTGCNAYCMMTTNTNACSARACNNMWCMRGCGCTGWYGMKSCGNMGCWCGAGCGCTTGTGCCAAGCGTGTACGTAACCGGCCAAGCAATCGAAGTTGGCCTGGTCGGGAAGGTCCCCGATACCGTTCTCGAAGGGGTAATGCACCCAGCGATCTTCGAAGCGGATCTTGGTCTGGCGGCCGCGCTCATCGAAAGCGTCGGGCCCGCCGGTCTCGTCCTTCATCCAATCCATGGCCTCCTTGTCCTTGCTGAACAGGATGTGTCCGCCCGAAACATCGTAGGTGAAACCTTCGACCGTTTTGGAGCGGCACAGACCTCCCGCTTCGGAGCCGGACTCGAATATTTTGAGATCGGAGGGGGACACACCGCCCTGCACCAGAAAACGGGCGAGGGCCAAGCCGGATACACCGGCACCAAGAATCGCGATTTTTGCCATGGGGGAGACCTTAGAAAGGGTCCCGAAGCCTACCCCGTGCTGCGCATCCGGGCTAGCCGAGTGCCCTCATTTTCAAAGCGCGACACCGCCGTTGGGCGAGCTCTATAAGAAGGTGATCGCCAGACCCTCGGTGAAGTTGCTCGTATTGCTCGGGTTTTGGTCCCGGAACCAAGCTTGGAAGTGCCATGTCTCCCCAGTCAACGCGGGTTGAATCGGATTGAGAGGAAGGCCGGTGAGGTCCACCTCGAGCTGGAAACGGCCACCTGGACCCGAATTCCGGATTTGAGAAGTCTTGTTGAAGCGCCCCAAGCTGCCGCCCAGGCAGAGATCTCCCTGGCTCCCTCCAGGTAAGGGGATCAAGCCGGGCAGGCTAGCCACCAGAAAGTATCCAAATTGGTCAAAGGGCAGGGACTCGGCTATCAGGACGAGTTGATTGTCGCTGGCTTGCTGGGACCCCTGTCCAGCGATGCTGGCGGCCAGGCCGGAGCTATTGAGCGAGGCGGGGCCGCAGTAGGGCGCACCCACGGCACGGCAGCCCGCGAGCAGTAGGAATGCGCCCGAGTTGCTGCCGGCCCTGTCGTCACCGGGAACGCCCAATAGGAAATCGGGTATGCCATCCCCGTTGAAGTCGCCCGCAGGACCCACTCCAAGTCCCAAACGGTCCGAAGCGATGACCCCAAAGGTCGAGCAAAGGGCGGATCCATCCACTCCCGCGTGGGCGGTCAGGCGCCCCGCATCCACATCGATCGTGGCATCGCCAGGGGCACCGATCAGGAAATCGCCCAGTCCATCCCCGTCCAGATCGCCCGCGCTGGCCACGCCTTCGCCCAGTCGTTCGAAAGCCACCTGGCCAAGGATCTCGTGCAGTGCGGAGCCATTGATGCCGCTGCAAACCTGGACGCTACCGGATTGAAACCCACCGCGGGGATCCTGGGGGCAGCCCGCGATCCAGTCCAAATGGCCATCCCCATTCACGTCGCCCGCATGCGCCAATGAAAAGCCCATGGCTTGCCCAGCGACGGATCCATCGACCGTATACATTTCGGTGGGGGCTTGGCCGGAGTACACCGTGATCGAACCCGAGCCGTTGCCATTCACATCCGTGCCGCGCACGCCTACGGCGAAATCCGCAAACCCGTCCGCGTCCAAATCACCGAGGGCCGCCAATGAACTTCCGAGCAAGTCCCCAGCGGACAGGCCGTCGATGGTGTACAGGACCGCGCCGGTCGCCCCCGAATATACGGTGACGCGACCTGTATCGGGCGCGCCCACATCGGACCCGGGAGATCCGATCAAAATATCCGCACGGCCGTCCATGTCCAGGTCGCCCGCCCCGCAAACCGCAAAGCCCGCGTTGTCAAAAAAGTTTGTGCCGCCGAATTCGAACAGCAGCGCGCCGGTCTGGCCGCTGTATAGAAAGGCCCGGCCATTCAGAATTTCACCTGCTCCCTGGTGGAAGGGGGTGCCCACGATCACATCGCCAAACCCATCCCCATCGGTATCGCCCGCGAAGTCCACGGCGAAACCAAAAGCGCCACCCGCACGCGTGCCATAAAAAGTGTGCAGGATGGAATGGTCGCTGCCCGAATACACCCGCACTCCACCGGTAAGGGAAATGCCGTTGAAAGCATTGCGCATGCCGATGATGTAGTCCGGAATTCCATCGGCATTCACATCGCCCAAGGCCATGGCATTGCCCATGGAGTCGTCCACGTTGTCGCCTAGGAATTCATTCAAGACCCCTTGGCCTTGGACCGGTGGATCCAGGCAAAAGGGCAGGGTGATGAGGGCGATGCTGAGGGCGAGTGAGCGTGAAAGCATGACAATTAAAGGTACGGCAGGGGCCCCGTAGGGCGCTATTCGACATCCATACTCGGTGTTTACATGCAAACTGTCAAACGCCCCCCCCTTAGGGGTAGCGCGAAGGGGGGAGAGCCCAATTCAGGGCACGGCTGTTTAGCGTTCCCGGACCAGGCTGCGCTCGGCCAGGGTCAGTCCTTCGAGCAGCTCGCGCGCGTCGATCATCCAGCGCCGGCCATCGGTCACGTAGCCTGCGGTGGCCTTGAGCCCGCCCTGCTGTTCGCCAAAGAATCGATTGAATCCGTGCATGGACAACTCGCGCGCGTACTTCGCAAAACACGAGGCCAAAGCCGTGGGTAGGGATTGGTTTTCAGCACCCACTTGAAAGGAAACCTCCATGCAGCCCGAAGGGCCTTCGACCCAGTAATCCGAACGCCGGTTGTTCTCTTGCAGGCGTTGTACCCGGTGTCCGGGGAAGTCGCGTTCGAGCAAGGGAGCGTAGTGCTTGCGCGCGCCTTGGCGATCCACGATCACGTGCAGGCCCTCGTGGCCATGGTTCTCAAACACCTGGGCCAAGAGGTGCGCGGTTTGGATCCAAACGGTCTGGGACTTGGATTGCGTGGCTTCGAAACTGAGGTTGAGATCGATCGCGGGCAGCACGCTCAAACAAGCTTCGACAATCTCAATGCCATGGGCGGCCATGGACTTTGCCAATCGCGAAACGTGTTCGTCGATGAGTTCGCCATCGACCTTGTGGGGCAGGGGACTCGGAATCTTTGAGTACCAGGGCGCGTCCGGTTGTGGCAGTCCTTGGGAAAGGTAGGACCAAAGCTCCGCGGGCGCTTCGGGCTGGGCCAGGCGCAGGAAGGACAATGCGGTGCTTTCCAAGCGTTGCCAGCCAGGCGCATTGCGTTTGAATACCACCTTGGAATCGGCCACTACCAGGCGTCCTTCACCGCGGCTCGGCTTTTCCGCCACCGCTTCTTGCAACACGCGCCACAGGTCGGACGCGTCCACGTGCTCGCGATCCTGGGGGACGCGGAAGGCCGACAACCCGAGGGTCAGCGGTCCGAGCATGGGGCCCAGACCGGCTTCGTCGATGCCGGCCAGGATGCCTGGCCGGGGCCTTTCGCTATTCGCCATCGGGCAGGGATTGTCCCGGGGCGAAACCGCCGATCTGCTCGGGGGTTTGGCTGCGCTTGAGTCGCAGGCCGAGGTAGATCGCGGTCAGAAGTGCGACCACAACCGAGATCAATTGGCTTGTAGAGACCATGCCGTCGAACCACACGCCGCGGATGGCGTCGCCGCGGAAAATCTCGATGCCAAAGCGGCCGAAGCTGTAGATGAACAGCAGGGTGGCGGCGACCTGGCCTCCAAAGCGGCGGCGCGGAAGCAGCCAGAAGCGCCCGATGAAGAACAGCATCAGCGCGTTGAGGCTCATCCAGATCTGGGTGCACCACAGGATTTTGCCCGCGTTCTCCTGGCCGAACAAGCTGTGCTCAGCCAAGACTTCGGGCACGCGGATGGTGATGGGGAAGGGCAGGTTCTCGTAGGCCTCGGGCACCACGGATCCAAAGTCGTCGCCCACCAAAAGGCAGCCGATGCGCCCGAAGGCCAGTCCCAAGAAGGCAGCCGTCACGCCCATGTCCATGGCGTGGTTGAAGGGCAGCTTGTGCTTGCTGGTCGCCCACCAGGCGCCCAGGATGCCGCCGATGGCGCCGCCGTACATGACCAGGCCACCTTGCCAGACGAACAGCATGGAGAGCGGGTCGTCCACGAAACCCTGGCCGACCACGTCCCCGCGCAGCACTTCGACGACCACATACATGGCCCGGGCGCCGGCGATGATGCCCACCAGGATCCACATGGGCAGGGCGGCGAAGCCTTCCACCACTTTTTCCGGGTCGGCGGCCCCACGGGTTCCCCAGCGGGTGAGGAAGTGGGATCCCACCAGGAATCCGACCATGACCATCAGGCCGAAGGAACGCAGGGGGAAGTGGATACCGGGGATCTCAAACAGGATGGGGTGCATGGGCAGCATATTAGGGTCTCGGAGGGGGATACGGAACCGTTGAGCCCAAGCTCCTGTATCTCAGCCCTTGCCCTCCTGGGTCACGAGGCTATGCTCTGCCCCCTGCCGGGGGCCATGGGGCCCCTGAACGTTCCAGTCGTTCCGGGCCGCTGTGGCCCGTAGATCAGAGAAATCAAATGAGAGACCAGCCCAAGGTCAAAGTGTACGTAGAAGGCCGCTATCGCAAACTCAGCCGCGACCTTCCCCARACCGTATTTTACTGCCCCGAATGCAAAGGCCATCCCCGCCGTCGCCGCAAGTGCGAGAAGTGTGAGGGATTCGGCAAGCTAAGCCGGGATTCGGCCCAGGAGCTGATCGGTTGGGTGCTGGGCAAGGCTGCCGGCACTCGCAAGCACAAATTCCACGGCGCAGGCCGGGAAGACGTGGACGTGCGCATGCTGGGCATGGGCCGTCCCTTCATCATGGAGTTGATCGATCCGCGCATCCCGGATCCGGACCTGGCCGAGGTCGAGGCCCTGGTGAACTCCCGCAACGAGGGTCGTTTGGAGATCCTCGGCTTGCACTGGACTGAAAAGGCCCGAGTGCGCGTGATCAAAGAAACACCTAGCGCTAAGGCTTACCGCGCCTGGGTCGAGATCGACGGAACTCCCGACCTGGCCGCCTTCCAAAAATCCCAAGGCGAGCGCCAAGTCCTGGCCCAAAAAACCCCCGAACGAGTGGCCCACCG
>JAESRM010000193.1 GCA_016764635.1 Planctomycetota bacterium | reverse complement strand
AGTCCCCTAATGCAGCGCGCAGTTGACTCAGGTGCTTTTCATAGTTCTTCCAGCGGCCCACCGAGCTGCTGTAGATGGGCTTGCGCACTTGCGTAGAGCTAGCCGAGCGGACTTGGCGGTTCGTTTTGTGGAAGTCCATGACCGCGTCGTTCCACTCCAAACCACAGAATTCGAGCAGGCGCTTGGTTTCCGCTTTTTGGTCCGCAACGAGTCCTTCGTAAGGCATGGTCAGGATCGAGTCCGGCATGTATTTGCGCCAATGCGCCATGAGCCGTTGCATCTGCCCGTGGAAGTGTCCGAGATCCTCAAGGTCATATGCAAAGTTGAGCGTAGAAGTGAAGCGCACCTTGAAGCAAGCCAGTGCGTTGTCCATCGCATCGCGGGTGGAGTGGATGATGCGCGCGTTCGGCACCGCACGGAAGAGGAAGCCAAGGTGCATGAAGTTCAGCAGGAACTTGTCCGCCACGCGCTTGGCATCGGGGGCCAAATCTTGAAGGCGCTCGGTGTAAAGTCTACCCAAGCGAGCGAGAGCTTCCGCGTCCTGCTGGCCGATTCCCGTCACCCGCTCGAGCGTGTTACCACCCAATTGCCCGAGGGTCTTGCCCAGCACTGGCGACTCGCCGGCACCATAGACGTCGGGGTGGCTGGCTAGAATTTGTTCCACCAGGGAGGAACCTGAGCGGGGCATGCCCACGATGAGTATGGGGGCTGCTTGGGTCGCATTGGGGACGGGGCCGGCAGAGAAGAACTCTTCGCCTTGGGCTTCAATCGCCATGTCGACTACCTTTTCGATGCTATCCTGGTTGTAACGCAGGCCGGAACGAATGGTCCGGTTGCCCTTGTTGAACTGCTCGAAGGCCGCGTCGTATTGGGCGGTGTCTTCGAGTGCTTTACCCAGTGCGAAGTGCAGCGAGGGGTTGAGTTTGCGGCCGAAAGGCGGCGATGCGATGCTTTCGGTCATGACCGCGATTTGCGGGTCGTCAGCGTTCTCGAAGGTCTTGGTAGCGACCAGGTTGCGCCAGGCTTCCCCGTGGGACGGATCGAGCTCAACGGCTTTCTCAAAGCACGCGCGGGCTTCTTCTATGTCGCCTTGGAACTTGAGCAGGGACCCTAGATTGTTGTGATTGTCAGGAAAGCGATCGTTCAGCTTTACGGCCAGCAGGGCAGCGTCCATGGCGTCCCGGTGGCGATTCTGTTGCTCCAATGCGTTGATCAGATTGGCGTGCAAGCGCGAGTCGTAGGGGTGATCCTTGATGCCGGCGCGAATGATCTTTTCAGCCTTGGTGGGCTGGCCCATGGAGAGTGCCTGGTAGGAGCGATCCAGATAGTTCTTGAGGGGCTCGCGGTGCCGCACGACCTTGGGAGTCGCTTGCGCCTTGCGCTTGGCATCCTTTTTCTTCTTRTCCTTCAGGGCTTTCTTTTGGGCTTTATTCATGACATTCAAAACGTACCAGAGCAGGGGGGGAATGCCCCTGTAGGCCTTCAAAAACACGRCCRGTCCCCATTTGCATTCYCAACGGGGCTCGGAATGTGGAAACGCWTWACCGGTCCGGTGCTAAGCTGYATCGCTATGAGCCTYGATCACAAAATCATCTGGAACGAATTGCGTGTCTCTGATGTGGACGCCGCGTTGGAGTTTTACGGCCCCTTGTTYGGTTGGAGCATCAAAGAAGAGGAGCGCAAGACCTACGTGCACTTCTATAAGGGAGARACCACCGTGGCSGGTTTYMTGGGACCCCAYGGGAGCCAAAGTGAAGCTSCCCAYTGGCATGTWTACGTGGGCACCAGYGACATCGARTCCTACGYCAAGCGCGCCGAGGACGCGGGMGGCAAGGCWCCCATGGGCATCATGGAYATTCCCTACACGGGCAAGGTCAGCCATGTGAGCGATCCGGCCGGKGCGGTTYTGACGCCGTTTCAAGTGGCCGATCCGAAGCGCACCAGCTGGGGACACAGCAGCAAATCAGGCCACTTCTGTTGGGTCGAATTGCTCAGCCAGGATGCGCAGCGTGCCGCGGACTTCTATAGCAAGGTCGTGGGGTGGGAGTTACTCGACGTTGACCTTGGCGACATTCAATACAAGCTTTTGATCCCGCCGGGTGGGGGACCTGAGTCGGCCCAAGGGGGCCTCATGCAAATGGACAACCCCGATGTGATTGAATCCTGGTTGCCCTATGTGGGCGTGGATTCGGTGGAGGAAACCGCRGCATTGGCRACCCAACTCGGCGGCCAGATCTGCGTYCAACCGGGCGAATTGGGAGGCCACGGAAAGTTCGCCGTRCTCATCGAYCCSCAGGGKGCCGTRMTCGGSATYTACGAATCCTTGGGCAGYACTTCGGSCAGCGCTGACTAGGAATYCARCAGACTTTCTACGCASCGCATRACYTGGCARCCTTCGAGCGCCGTGGCCAGCACGTGCTTTTCGCCGCGCAGGGCCTTGGCCCATTCGATCAGTTGTTTGTCCAAGCCGTGGCTTTCRTCCGGTTCGGGCATCAGGTCGTACCAACGGCTGCCRTCGGAAATTTGCACCTTRGACCAGTCCACAACCCKRTARCTRCGCTTCTCRCAATACAGGGTCCARCGRTTCARGTCCGGGGCCGCGCCGTCGGCWCCRCCGGTTAGGGAAACGGGYGTGGAACCKGCTTGGAAGTGGGCRTGYACCCAGCGYTCGGTKTCCTTGCCGGCGCGATCCACCGATCCRGATCGAAGTWCCAGGGGACCGAGCAAACGTTGGGTCAAGTAAGCGAAGTGCGAGAACACCTCGCGCAGAAAGCCGCCTTCCTTGGGCCCACTCAGCCATTCGCCCGCGTTGTGCCATGTGCGCGGCCACTGGGAGAAGTGCAACTGAATGTCCGCGCGCAGTATGGCCCCTGCAACACCACTTTCAATTTCCTTCTGAATACGCGCCAAGCCAGGCAACGTCGCGAAAGGGAAGTTGACCACCACCGGCAGCCCGGACTCGTCGGCAGCCTTCACCAGATCCTCGCCGTCCTGCAGGTCCACCGTCAGCGGCTTCTCCACAAACACCGGTTTGCCCGCAGCCAACGCCGCCCGCGTGTAATCCCCATGACTAGCCGGCGGAGTCGCTATATAGATCGCTTCAATGCCATCGTCCTCCAGGATCTCTTGCCAGGACCCGGCCCGCGCGATGCCCTCCTTCAGCGAGATCTCCTGGGCCTGAACCTCGTCAAGATCCCAAACCACCCGACATTCAATTTCATCCTGACGCCCAATGGCACCAAGCATGCGCTGACCCATAAGGCCCAACCCAACAACTGCGATAGATACGGTCATTGCGGCATCATAGCGTGTTCCGTAGCCGCACGATTCAAGTTGTGCGGTTCCGCTCGCGAAAGGGCTTGGGTAGGGCATGCAGTGCACCCCAAACTAGATTAGGACGTGCTACGGTGTGGCACGCGTATTGCGGTGTCCCAAGGGCACCTATCCCTTTTAAATCAATTCACCAATTCGATGCGGAATCTCCTCCTGCTGCTGATCCTCCTGTGCCCTTCCGTCTTCGCCCAAAGCGACGACTGCTCCAATGCCCCCGCCATCAGCGGCCAAGGCAGTTGGACTTTTGACACGACGACTTTTACAACCAGTCAATTCAATGGGGGCGGCTGCAAATTGTCGGACGCCGACATCAACCAGGATGGTTTTTTTGCTTGGACAAGCACGTTCTACGGGCAGGTGACCCTAAATACGTTTGGATCGGATTTTGATACCCGCTTGCGCCTCCACCGGGGGGGCGATTGCGCTGCTACTTGCCTCGAGCACAATGACGATGCTTGGAGTCTGCAGAGCGCCATCAATTTTCAGTACGTTGCTCCCGGCGAGACTTACCTCATTCAGATTGGTGGGTTGGGCAACGCTTCCGGGCAGGTTGTCCTCAACATTCATCCGAGTGGTTGCGGCTCGAATTCTGACGACATCTACGAGGACAATGACACCTTCCCTACTGCGGCCCTCATGCCGCCCGGAAGTTACAGGGGGCTCACCGTCAAGGCCACCGACCCGGACTTCTTTAACTTGACGGTTCCCGCGGGTCAGCGCGCATTGATCTCTGCATCCCCAACCACCTACCCCGTCGATCTTACCTTGCTGGCTCCAAGTGGAGCATTGCTGGTTACTGTTGGAGATCCGTTTGGGGTCGACAAACTCTGGATCTATGAGAATACGACGGCAGCCCCACGGGATCTTGTGTTGATGGTGGGGACCCTGGACCCGGTCTGCAGGTCCTATGGGTTTGAGTTCAATACTGAACTGGCCGGATGCATGAATCGACCGGACGATTTGTTCGAGGAAAATGATACTTGTGCAACGGCCGCTCGGCTGGTTCCGGGGATCTACAAGGGGCTGCTAGGTTCGGAGTCCGATGCGGATGTCTATGAAGTCCTAGTTCCCGCGGGCATGGTGTTGAATGTGGTCGGTTCTATGCCCGGACTTGTCGGATCAATTGGGGGATACCGCAGGCCCGGAATGCTCGATTGCAGTCAAAACAATGCGACTGCTGATTTCATTGGCAACCATGCTCGGTATGCGAATGATACAGGTGTCACTCAAAACGTCCTATTCGTCGTTTCTCCCGGGGATCTGATCGGAGGCGAATGCTACGAGTATCAGTTAAGCGTGCACCTGGATCCTGACTATTGCGGAAGCCTGCTTCCGGACGGGCTCGACCAGACCGGGCAATCGTGGTTAGAGGATGGGGCCTATCCGAATCTCGGCGTGGACAACCGGGAGAATGACATCTACGACATTTGCATTCCGGATGGGGGAGTCGTTCACCTGGGCCTTTCGTACAATTCGAATGCTGGGACGCTAGAAGCTCGGCTTTGGGATAATGATTCGGGACGACTGTTGGGTTGGACAGGGTCCCAAGGGGTTGCATCACCGCTGATCTGGGCCAATGACGAGAGTCGGGAGGTACAAGGACGGTTTGAAGTGCGGTTTTCATCTGGGCTGATTTATGACTGCATTGAGTACGACCTCACGGTCCAAGGCACCTGCGGGTGCCACAAGCAGGTGGGAGAGAGTTTCTGCACACCCTCCGCTAACTCCCAGTTTCCTAATGGCAGTTGGATGACAGGTGACCTTGATTGCGGGGCTGCGGCCCGGGATCTCGTGCTGCGTGTTCAACAAGGACCCCCCAATCAATTTGGCTACTTCCTCATGGCAGCGAATTCAGCTGAACCTGGAGTTTCGATAGGCAGTGGTGAGCTTTGCTTGTCAGGGGCGGTGGTCCGCTTCCATCAAGGGAACTCTACAAATTCGCTGGGCCAATTCAATTCGGTGGGAAGCTTTGAAAGCCTAACTGGCAACGGGGATGCAACAGGGTCTGGATTCAACGTGCCTATCGGCTTTCCATACTCAGGCACTTTGATTACTGCCGGAGACACCTGGCACTTCCAACTTTGGCACCGGGATCTGGGTGGAGCGTCTAACTTCTCATCTGGCCTGAGCGTGGTCTTCTAGGCTTCAGGTCATCAGTTTCGACGAGTTTCTCAACCGCCATTCATCATCAAAGCACCATGCGCTATCTCCCCATAGCCTTATTGTTACTCAGCTCCTACGCCCCCGGTCAGTCAGACGACTGCTCTAATGCCACCGCGATCAGCGGCCAAGGCAGTTGGGCTTTTGACACGACGGCTTTTACAACCAGTCAGTTCGATGGGGGCGGATGCCTCAACTCTGATGCCGACATCGACCAGGATTGTTTTTTCCTTTGGCGAAGTACTTTTGAGGGCACGGCGTTCTTTGACACGTTTGGATCGTCTTTTGATACTCGCCTGAGGGTCCACAATGGCAGGGATTGCGCAGCTGTTTGCCAGGGGCACAACGATGATTCGGGCAATTTACAGAGCTCTTTGCGGATTGGCGGTGTGCAACTAGGGGAGGCCTACTTGATCCAAGTCGGAGGGTTCGCGGGCGCTCTTGGCACAGGCGTGTTGAACATTCATGCTGCGGGTTGCGCAACGGGTTTAGGCGATCGGTTCGAGGACAACGATACGGCGGCTACGGCCGCG
>JAESRM010000353.1 GCA_016764635.1 Planctomycetota bacterium | reverse complement strand
ATACTTTGCTGAAATGAATAGAGTTATATTGTTCACATTGATTTTGGCTATCCCAATATACTTTATCAATAAAATTCTTGGTGAGCCTGACTTGGGCTTGGGCGGCGGCGCCTAGGGCGATGACTTGATCGGGGTTGAGTTCGGTGTGGGGTTTACAGTTACGGGTTTACGACCGAAGGCTAGCTCGACTTGTTGGCGGACGAGCGGGATGCGGGTGGAGCCTCCGACTAGGACGATTTCGCTTAGGTCCTCGGGCTTGAGGTCGGCGTCGGCTAGGGCGCGCTTGCTGAGGTCGATGGTGCGCTGGATCAGGGGTGCAAAAAGGACCCCGAAGGAGAGTTCGGCGCGGTAGTCGATGGTGTCCTCGAGCTAGTGGAGGCAAGCCTGGACTAATTTCAATGCAGCATGGGTGGTTTCCTGCATGCGGTAAATCCTCGATTGACTGAGTTTTGTGCTCGTGCCTATGACATCGGCGATTGGTAGACTTTATTAATGCTCATCATTCGTTGCTTGTCCATAACTCGTCGCTTGCCCCCACGGTTAGCACAGGAAGACAATTGAAGAAGCCTCTAGTAGCCATAGACCTCTTTGCTGGAGCAGGGGGACTGTCGGAAGGACTCATTGCCTCCGGGATAAATGTGGCCGTGAGCGTTGAGCTTCACCCGGACGCAGCACTGACTCACGCATTTAATCATCCAGCCACGACGGTTCTATGTGCTGATATGCGGTCAATCTCGATGAAGGAAATTCGGCGTCATGTGCAACACCGAACAGGTCAAGCGACTGTTGACGTTGTTGTCGGTGGTCCACCTTGCCAGGGGTTCAGTTCGGCGGGGAAGCAGGATATCAAGGATCCTCGGAATAGGCTCTTCAGACAGTACCTCGATGCCGTGAAATATTTCAGCCCACGGATGTTTGTCTTTGAAAATGTACCCGGTCTCTCCAAAGTGAAAGGTGGGGAGGTTCTTAGGGATATACTTAAGGGATTCTGGAAACTGGGATACGAGATTCATGAAGTGGATCAAGGGAGCAAGGTGGGGAATATGGATATCCCGACCATAAATGCTGTTAGATATGGAGTTCCGCAGTACCGTGAGCGACTAGTTCTCGTTGGTTGGAAGCGCGGTTGCATAGATCGCTCATTTTTGTGGCCACGATGCAAAAATTCTGAAACTCGCATTGTTCCAGGAGCGGGGAAGGARCATGTCTCTGTGGGAGACGCTATCGGTGACTTGTCCTTTCTTGTCGGAGGAGAGGAGTGCCATAGGTATATGTTGCCTTCAAGTTGCGTCTTCCAGGATGAGCGTAGGCAGGGTTCAGATTTGGTTTTCAATCACCTTGCTACGAAGCACCAAAAGAAGACGGTCGATCGATTCCGCCGGTTGAAACCGGGCGCAACCGTTAGGTCAATACCCGTTGAGTTCCGTTCTGGTAAGCAGCGAATTAAACGGTTCCGAAAGGAGGACGCCTCATGGACAATCCTGGGTCTTCCTGATGATTACGTCCATTACCAACGACACCGTATTCCAACAGTGCGAGAAATGGCTCGTTTACAATCTTTCGATGATGACTATGTGTTTATGGGTAAGAGGACAACTTCAGCGCTAAACAGACGTGTGGATGTGCCTCAGTACACCCAGGTTGGAAATGCCGTCCCGCCATTACTTGCGAGAGCAATTGGTGGTGCGATAAACCGATCGCTCAGTGGGGCAACAACTGATTTGCGAAATTTGAGGAGAAGGCGGGCAAGGCTACGTTTGATCCGGGGGGGATCAGGCTTCACAGGGTACACTTTGGATCCTGCTGCGAGAACTGAAGTCCTGCTCTTGGATCATCATGGGCATCAATGTGACATTCCAATCTGCACAGAAAACTCGTCAACCGAATTCGCAATCGGGAGGGTTTCCTGGGCCAAAAAATCTAAAGTTGGCCGACGAGCTAGGCCCAAAACCCAGGTGGTTTCATGAGCGAAGTTCATTTTAGGGTCAGTTCGGGACTAAAGTCCATCATCGGAAGAGAGCTAATTACAAATGATCTTGTAGCGATATTTGAGCTGGTCAAGAATTCGTTCGATGCGCGWGCCACTCGGGTTGATATTAGATTTGACAAGCTCGGAACCGATGCTGCTTCTCTGACTATAAAGGACAATGGGAAAGGCATGGATGCCAAAGACATCAGGGATAAGTGGCTTTTCGTTGCCTACTCCGCAAAGAAAGAAGGGCTAGAGGATTACCGCGACAAGATAAAATCAAAAAGACACTTCGCCGGAGCAAAAGGAATCGGGCGGTTTGCTTGTGACAGACTCGGATCGAAATTGGAACTCCTTGCCCGAAGGAATAAATTAAAACCAATTACGAGGCTTGAAGTAGATTGGTCGGCCTTTGAGGTGAAAGCAGAAAAAGAGTTTGTAGATATTYCCGCGAATCTGTCAACAACGAAAATCAAACTCCCGAGTTTCGGGGTTGGGACCATCCTTCGAATAACAGAGCTCAGAGAGGGTTGGGATAGATCCAAACTTCTGAGCCTCAAACACTCCCTTGAGAAGCTGGTTAATCCAAGCCAAGGGAGCGGGGAAAATAAGTTTTCGATACGGCTGCAAGTGCCGGGTGAATTGAAAGAAGATCAGCTCGTTCCAGCTGGTGAACCATGGGGGCGGGTCAATGGGCCACTCGAAAATTTCATATTTGAATCACTCAAAATAAAAACAACTAACATCCGTGTCACCGTATCGTCTGAAGGYGATACTATCGAAACAATATTGGAGGATCGGGGTCGATTTATATATAGGACAGTTGAAAAGAACCCATATAATATCAATGGGGTCATGATTAATTTGTTTGCTTTGAATCGGAGAGCAAAAGCCGCGTTCACAAAGCATATGGGTGTCCAACCAGTTAGGTATGGCTCAGTATTCTTGTTCAAGAACGGGTTCAGAGTCTTTCCGTTTGGAGAGGAGAAAGATGATCGGTTGGGAATCGACAGAAGGAAACAACAGGGGCATGCCCGCTTCTTGGGTACCCGGGATTTACTCGGCCGAATTGAAATACAAGGACGAAATCCGGGGTTCGTTGAGTCCACCAGTCGAGATGGAGGATTGATTCGAAATAGTTCAACAGAACAGCTTGAGGATCTCTTCTTTCAATACGCGCTTAAGAGATTGGAGCGGTTCGCGATTGGTGTAATCAAGTTTGGAAATAGGGATATTCCTTCCGGGGAAGTTCGAAGTAAAACTCTTGAGCTGATATTGAGTTTGGTTAAAGCCAAGTCCCTATTAGATATTGAATATGGGGATCGGGTGATTGATGTTCTTCGTGAAGCATCTTCGAAAAGTCTAGGTTCGGTTGTCTCGAATTTTCGAAAGCTGGCAGAGGAATCAGGTAGTAGCCAATTACTACGGGATGCAAAACGTGCGGAGAAGAGAATAGACGAACTTCAGCAGGCTAGGGAGGAGGCCGAAAACGAAACCAATGTTGAGCGGGAAGCAAGGGCTGAAGCTGAAGAGGACGCTAGGGCACAGGCCATCCGTGCAAGCCGCGCAGAGAAACTCGTTCGTAAAGAAAAGGCAAGGACACTGAAGTCCGAGTCTCAGAATATGTTTCTCCAGTCCGTGGTTTCTGCAGATGTTGATGGGTTGCTGGGGATGCATCACCACATCGGTATTGCAGCAGGGACTATACAGAACTATGCTCGTAGCATTACGAAGCGAATAAGAAGTGGARAGCCGGTTTCCACAGAAATGTTCCTGGATACCTTGGAGAAGATTTCTTTGCAGGCTCGGCAGATTGAATCTTCCACACGTTTTGCTACCAAAGCGGGCTTTGATACAAAAGCGTCGAAAATATCGGCAGACATTATATCGTTTGTACGTGAGTATGTTATGAACGTCTGTAATGGAATGGTATTTGACYCACAGGGGAGAGCTTTGGAGATAGAATGGAAAAGAGATACCGTAGTCGAGGTTGTCCGAACATTCCGGCCATTGGAGGTTGTCGTATTGGTTGACAACCTGATAAGTAATGCCCGGAAGGCAGGGGCCCGTAAAATTCAGTTTTCCGCGGAGGCTGATTCTGAAAGCCGAGCAAGAATCCATATAGCGGATAATGGGAGTGGTATTAAGGATGGGGATAAATCCAAAATTTTCGGTCTTGGCTATACAAGAACCGATGGGGCTGGGTTTGGTTTACATCATGCTCGAAAGATTGCTGAGGATCTAGGCGGGACCCTAGTTTTACAGCCTGGTGCTAAAGTTGGTGCTGAGTTTGTATGGCAGGTGGTAGAGTGAACTTGCCGTACAGAATTGTTTGGGTTGATGATACCGAAACCTGGTTCGACTCAGTGCGAACCGAGGTTGAGGAGTTCATAGAGGGTATAGAGTATGGACCATCCATAACTTACTTTGACAGTATAGATGAAGCTAAGGAGGCGGTGTGTTCTCCTGAGCTCGATTTACTTGTGGTTGATTACAATCTTGAAGAGGGGAAAGATGGTAAGGGCGGGAGGACGGGCGACGAGTTGATCGCCCTGGCAAGGGCTGGAGGCGTCTTCTCTGAGGTGGTTTTTTATTCTCAACGGCAAGAAAAGCTGCCACAATTGGGTGGGGTATTTAGCTGCTCACGGGAGAATGCTATTGAAACAATTCAAATAGCAATCAGCCGTTCAGTACACAAGCTTCAGGACAAGGGCGTTGTTCGAGGTCTCTTGATTACCTCCGCTATCGACCTAGAGCTCATGATCGAGCGTTTGATTTTAGGGCGCTTTGATGGTTTTGCACCCGTCATCAAAAGCCGCCTTTTTGATTCCCGTATCCTCTCGTTCGAACCAAAAGTCTTATTGTTGAAGAAGTTGTTGATGGAGGACTGTGTTTCAGCCGAGGGGGACCGGAAGGAGGCAATGGAGGGGATTCTTTCAATTCACACCGGATTCATCGAAGAAGTGTGTACTCCGAGAAACTTACTTGCACATGCTAAAGCAATTGAAACTGATGGCAGGACTGTATTGAAGGGATTGAAGGGGAAGGGAGCGACGGAGTTCAATGATGATTGGATATCAGGCCTAAGAGGTAACCTTGCAAAGCAGGAAGTAAACTTGAGGAACCTAACGGTATTGTGGGGCTTGGAAGAAGAGGGTTAGCCCATTGCAATCAGGTCAAGGCGGTCGTCTTGCGTACTAACTAGGGTGGGATGGAGCCGAACCTTGACCGAGTACTTTTGTAAGGCTATCACAGGTCAGCCAGTTCCTTGCCCGAGACCGCTTTCTTCACGACCGAGTCCATGAGGACTGCTGCTAGGGGGAGGGAGGCTTGCTCTAGGTTGTCGCGGGTCTTTTGGAGGGAGTCTTTGTCCGCGGCCGCCGGGCCTTGGGTGATGGCGGTTTGGGCGGCGGTTGTTGTGTCGGTTAGGTCGTCTAGGGTTTCTTTGTCTAGGGACGGGGTGGCTGCGGGGAGGTTTTTGTTGATGGCTTGCAGCATGATGCCCATCTCGGTGATGAGCTCGACGGAGCGGCGGTTGTCGAAGTCGGCTTGGGCGTTGGCGTAGCCTTGGGTGAGCATGTCTTCGACTTCTTTGTCGGTCAGGCCGTGCATGGGTTCGACGGTGATGTCGGAGGTGATGCCGGTGGATTCTTCTTTGGCGGTGACGGTGAGTTGGCCGTCGGCGTCCAGGTGGAAGCGGACTGCGATTTTTGCCATGCCGGCGGCCATGGGGGGGATGCCGGTGAGGTGGAATTTGCCTAGGGAGCGGCAGTCGGAGGCGAGTTCGCGTTCGCCTTGCAGGATGTTGAGGTCTAGGCCGGTTTGGTTTTCGGCGTAGGTGGTGTAGCCCTCGGTGTGGGAGCAGGGGATGGTCGAGTTGCGTTCGATCATCTTGGAGACGGCGCCGCCCATGGTTTCTAGGCCTAGGGAGAGGGGGGTTACGTCTAGCAGGAGCACGTCGCGGCGGCCGCCGGTTAGGACTTGGGCTTGGGCGGCGGCGCCTAGGGCTATGACCTGATCGGGGTTGAGTTCTGTGTGGGGCTTGCGGTTGAAGGCGAGTTCGACTTGTTGG
>JAESRM010000080.1 GCA_016764635.1 Planctomycetota bacterium | reverse complement strand
GTGGGGTCTTTCGACTCGGGACTACTTGGAGGCGTAGTTCTCGAGGACCCACTCGCGCCATTTGCGGTCGAAGACCAGGTAGCTCATCTTGAGTTCATCCTTGAACACGGCGCGGTGCTCTTGCATCAGCCTGGAGCCATTGGGGATGTTTTGGTCGTCGCGCAGGTCGGCGGTGCGGAAGATCAGTTTGCGCAGGAACCCGGGGTGAGCGCGCTGCATGTAGTCGATCATGGACCAGGACGAGAAGTGCTTGGGCAGGTCCAGTTCGGCAAAGGTGGTCATGCGCGTCAGCTCGGAGATGCCGGGGGCTTTTTTAGAGGCCACCAGTTTCTTGACCGCGGGTTCCCAGTTCTTCTTCTTGCTCATCTCCGCGACGCCGCCTTCACCGGAGTCGAAGGTGTTGTACTTGGGGTCGAGTCGGCGCTCCATGTAGTGCCCAATGCCTTCGAGCATCCAAATCGGCATGTCGTAGGAGTAGTGCTTGAAGGAGTTGAGCAGCATGATGGAGACGTTGAACACCAGGTGYCCGTGCAGGGCMGKGTCGACCTTGAGGCTGCCTTGTTCCACGTGCACGCACAGGTGCAGGCTGCCCGTGTCGATCACGTGCCAGCGYTGGGTCTTGGTGGTGCGCAGTCCGAARCTYTTGCGCAGCCACTCCACGTGRTGCGAYTTGCTGGGCARMAGCAAAATCTCGAGCTTGCCTTTTTGACCGAAGTGSGGACCTTGGCCCCAGTACTCACCTTGCATGTTCCAGGTGGTGCCCGGCGCCGGAAAMACGCTGTTKTCGATCTCCATCAGYTCGAGCRTTTCGGCGTAGACCGCTTCCATGCGCTGGGCGTAGAGGTGCGCTCGCAGCCATKGGTCGATGAYCTTGGGCTTCTCAGGRACATCTTCCAAGTGCTCCCCGAGTTGGGCGCACTCGGCGCGGATTTTCTTCTTGTTTTCCTGGCGCACTTTCATGCGTCCCAAGGCCATTCCGATTTCGAAGTGTTCGGTCTCAATCCAATAGATCTCGGCCGTTCCAAGCACTTTGTTGACTTCGTCGGTGGTCTTGCGACCGACGGTGAAGCCCCCGTGGGAAACGATTCCAGCCGGGCCCATGATGGCCTCATCCCCGTGGCAGTAGGGGCATAGCGTCGGGTCGGTCTTGGGGAGTTTCTTACGTCCCTTTTGAGCCAAGGCTGCGGGCGCACTCACGCACAAGAGAATGGCGAGAATCAGTAGAAAGCGGGGGGAGATCACAGGCGGTCCTTCCATTTACTGGCCAGGTCGATCGCGTCGAAAACGGAGATGTTTCCGAGGGGCGGTTTGTTGTCGATGATGCCGCGACAAGCGTTGATCGCGGCTTTCTTGAGGGAGCCGTCACCGCTGTCGAGCAGGGGACGGATGTAGGCGAAGGAAGCCTTCGTTCCGCACAGGGACAGCATGCGCAGGCAGTCCACTTGCTTTTGCCGTTCCTTGTTGCCGAAGCGCTTGATGAGCTGGGCGGTGAGTTCGTCGCTGCGCAGGGGGGGCAGGGCCAGGGCGAAGTCCTCGCGAACCTTGCCCCACTTTTTGCCCGCGTATTCGATGAGCAGTTCCAGGCCCGCGTCGGAGCCGGCGGAGGCACAGCACAGGGCGGCCAGGTACATGTCCTTCTTGTCCCAATGGCTGCCTTTTTTGTTGGCCATGGCCCAGGCGGCTTGCGCTTGCTTGGCCACTCCGGTGTCGGGCAGCTGGGCCAGTCGACGCATGGTGTAGCGCCGAGTGTTGACTTTCCTGGAGAGCACGTGCTCGGCTAGAAGGCGCGTGTGCGCGGGGCCGGTGACCGTGTCGAGCACGTCGAAAATGCGCTCCATCGTGTCCTTGTCTTTCGTGATGCCGAGGGCCTTGAGCAGGGCGGGGGCCACGCCAGCGCCGGTCTCCTTGAGATTGATCGCAGCATCGATCCCCATCTCCTCGGTGCGCGCTTTGACCAATCGTTTGACCTCTTTTGCGCTGGCGGCCTTGTTTTCAAGCGCGGGCCATTCCTTGAGGTGCTTGTCGTCCTTTTCCTTTTCTTCCTCGGCCGGGTCCTGGATAGGAATGGGGGCCGCAGCTAGGGCTGGCGAAGCGGTCCAGCCAGAAGCCCAGGGGGCGACGGCCAGGAGGAGCATCGAGAGTGTTTTCATTGGGGCAGTCTACTGTTGTGCAGGTAAATGGCGGGGATATAGCGCTCCCACTCAGGATCGATGACCTGGATATCCACGGCTTTGAGGGCCTCGGTCACGAATTCCCGGGACTCATCCTCAGGGATGTAGTCCACGGTGATGTGCTCTATCGTGATTTCGCTGTTGGGTAACCACTGTTCTGGGGCTCCCAAGAGGCGCACGGCCGTGAAGCCGCCCAATGTCTCGAAAACCTCGGACCACTCGCCCAGGGGGGTTTCTTTGGCCACGCCCCAGCGGTCCAGGCCCATCTTGGACTTGAAGSAGTCGTGGATGCGTTGGACCTGGGGACCTTCTACGGGGGCCGGTTCGCCGGCCTTGAGCGCCGTCAGGGTCGCTTCGATTTTCTGGCGGGCTCGCTTGCGGCCTTCGGGGTCGGCCACCGCTCCCACGGTCACGGGCAAGCAATAGTTCGTCAGGATGAAGCGCCGGATGGCGTGCTTGCTCTTGGCGGGTTCGAGCGCCGAGTAAGTGGGGAGCCAGCGATCGATGTCCTCACGCGTGATCGGTAGGCCTTCGACCAACAGTACAGTGCCTTCGGGCAGGTCCTGGGTCACACTCATTTCGTTCGAGGTCTCGGACTCGTCGGCGGATTCGCTCTCGCCGCAAGCTGCCAAGCAAATCAAACCGCAGGCGGCCAGCGCGGCGTTCTTCAATAGAAGGGTCATCATGGTGTGGTTGCCCGCCGACTACAGGGGTTTGTCGTAGTGCTGAATGAAGGGCAGGGTGTGGACTTCGAGGAAGTCGTAGAGCTCGTGCACACGGGCGCCAAAATCGACGGGGCCTTGGTCGGGATCTCCGGGGCCGTAGGCCCCTTGAATCTCCACGAAGAGCGAGCGTGCATCCGACGAATACGATTCGATGCGCAAGCTGATGTTGGATTTTCCGGGGACTTCGCTGGGGAAGGACAAGCGCAAGCCGAATAGCTCGGCGGGGGTGTCGAAGTGCTGGATGATCGACGAGGTGTCCTGTCCGAAGGGTCCCTGGAAACGGAACATGGACTGGTCCAGGAATTGGCGGGCATCGCGGAAATTCTGGGGGGTCACCAGGGCGCGCACGGTGACTTTCTGGCCCAGRTAGTTGGAGATGCCACGSGCCTCCGCRTAATTTYCAGCGATGGACTGGATGCGATCCGCGAAGTTTTCGTGGCCCAGGCCGGCGAATTCGTCCCTGAACTGGAGCTGGTCGGCCAGGAAAAGCACCTGGGAGACCCGGTTGGGTACGGGCGCCGGATTGGCGAGCACGGGCCCCATGGGGGTCACCGCGAAGCTCGAATAGGAGGGTGTTCCGGAGAGGAACATCTGGTTGTGCAGCTGCTGGACCGGATTGGGGTCCGGGGCCATGGGGTGGTGGTGCAGGTCGCAGTGCAGGGCGATGGTGCGCGGCTCGTAGGTCATGGTGGAGTCTGCTCGGAGGAGGGGAGCCTACGGTACTAGGGGGGGCTTCCGAGTGGGGGCCGGGGGCTCAAATGGTTCCGCAGGAGCCCCTCCTAGGTGATTCCGGAGCACAAGTCACGGCGTCCGAATGGGACTGGAGGGCGATTTATGCCCAGATTGGTCCGAGAGGAGGGAATTTCGTCCCGGTTCCAAATTGCGAACTGGAGATAACAATATAGGGTCTTGGGCTGCCAATCTCGTGATCCGATAACCGGAACCCTGAGATTTGGCCCAACGCCAACGACTTCCTGTCCGTAAGTAACCGGATCCTCGCTCGCCCTATGCGGCTGACCTTGACCCGAATCATGTCATCTAAACTCCAGAAGAGCCTCTCGCTCTGCACCAGAATCATTGCCCCCCTCGCTCTTGTAGCCCCCATTTGGGCTCAGGAGGGTGAGGCTCCCGCCGCAGCTCCCGCGGAGCAGGCCTCCACGGCCGCACCGGAATCCACTTCGATTTTCGGTGAGCCGCTCATCGTGAATGGCAAGCGCATCTCCGATACGGCTATTAAGCAGTTCCTTTGCTATGGCAAGGGGCGCAACGGCCTCGAGTCCCTGCGACTCGGCCTCCTGATGGACCAGGAGCGCGMGCTCCGAGCCATCAAGGCCAGCGAGCGCATGCTCGAGGACAACTTCGGCGGCAAGGAATTGAGCGAGCTTTCCGAGGATCAGACCCAAGAACTCGAAGTGGCCGTGGCCGCGGAGATGTCTCGGTTCAATCTGAACCCGGCCGAGTACGAGCTGCGCTTTGCAAAGGAGTCTGCGAGCTTCTCAGAACGCTACCCGACCTTGGACCTGACCACCGAGATCCGCCGTGCCTACAAGAGCATGGATTGGTGGCGCGATCAGATCCGCATGACGATGGAATTCGATCAGCTGTTTTTCCCCGGACACCCGGACGGCTGGCCCGATCTTTCCCTCGAAGCCGTGCACCAGGCTTCTCCCCAATTTGACCTGGTTGAGGACTACACCAAGTACTTCGACATGCGCCAGGATGAGTGGATGAAGAAGCGCTCCGAGGCTCAATTGGCAGCCCTCGCCGAGCACTTTGATGGGGCCGAATTTGACAGCCTCGACATGGACCAAAAAGCCCGTGTAGGTGTGATGGTCGACGAGAGCGCAGGCGCGTTCATGGAGCGTGAGCAGGACATGATGATGGCCGTTTTGCGCGACTCAGTGCAGGCTATCCTCGCTGAATTCGTCGTGATCAAGACCGCTAGCGAAGGCCTTCCCGATGACATCTTGATGACCATCGAAGGGCACGGYTTGAACAACAGTTTGACCACYGAGCAGGTCTACCAGGACATGAAAGAGGCCTTTGACGGCCAGGACGTCTACGAGGCCAAGATGTTCTTGGCGCTCATGGCGGCTACTAAAGATCGCCTGGAAGCAGAAGCGATCCTCAAGCCCTTCGAGCCCTTCCTGGTCAAATTGGCTGAGCAGAAGATCGCTTCTGCCAACGCGGGAACCTTCGGCAGCGTGAGCTTCGTCGCGACCAGCGCCTACCGTTTCCCCTCCGTGGAATCGTTCCAAGAGTATTCCTACCTGTTCGAGTCCTACCGCGCGAGCATCGAAGGACGTCTCGAACGGCGCGCCGACGGTTCAGTCCCCCAGGAGCTTCAGGATCATTTCCCGATCGTTCAAGGCATCATGGGCATCGCCCGCGTGCGCGCCGAGACCATGTTGATCTCCGCTTTCGACGAGCCGAACAACGCTTGGATCGACGGTGGCTGGAATGTGGCCTACGACAAGGCCCTCGCATTGCGCGCCGAAATCGACGCTTACGCCTCCAAGGTTGAAGCCCAAGATTTGGCCCGCGCCGAAGCCGAAACGAAAGGTGAGACTTACGAGGCCACCGAAGCGCTCCAGCCCTTCGATGTCTGGTGGGCTCGCTTCCTTGACCTGCACTCGGACTTCTGGGATCCGCCCATGCCCGCCAGTGGCAAGATGCCGCCGGCCAATAGCATGCGTGACAAGGGTCGCTTCCAAGGCACCCCGACCACCCGTAACGACATGAAGAACCACTTGGGCGAGAGTGCTTACACCCACTTCCTGTGGGACGCAGCCGCTGTCGACGAGATCTTTTTCAACGTGCCTGAGGGCTCCATCGGCGGACCTTTCCGCGGACCGAAGGGCTACTTCATCACCTACGTGAAGCAGCGCGTGCCGGCCTCTAAGCGCTTGAGCCTGAAAGAGAGTCGCACCTACGGAGCTTTGCAGGACGACTTCGCCCAGCTGCTGTTCCGCCGCTACTCCCACGAGGCCCTCGAGGCCGCTGCGGTTTCTGGACTCGAGTAGTTCAGGGATTCCCAACCCAATCCCCCCTGGCCGCGTTCCCCTTGGAACCGGGCAGGGGGGATTTTTTTGTGCTGGCGAGGATCGACGGGCGGTAGGAAACCGGGCATACGGTGCCGTAGCAAAGGTGCCCGGTTT